>JBELAB010000006.1:0-20381 GCA_049509275.1 Syntrophobacteraceae bacterium
CGAGACTCACTTTTTCGCGCCTCGGAAGTCTCGATCCGTTCAGCCAGGCCCCTGCGCCCCTTCTTGCCGAAAAGAGCTCGTTTCGAACAGAGTCCAGCACTAATCCCAAAACCGGTTTTTTCTCCAGACACACTGCGATGGAAACGGCAACAAACGGAAAGCCGTGGATAAAATTGGTTGTGCCGTCCACCGGGTCGATTACCCATGTGTACCCCGGCTGCAAACCCTCATTTGCCGTTTCTTCGGCCATAATGTGGTGGTCGGGGAAATTTTCCCGGATCCCTTCGATAATCAGGCTTTCGCACTTTTTATCGATCTCCGTCACATAATCCGAGGGACCCTTCGTGTGGACCCAGGAGCCGGCTACCTGTCCGATGTGCTGCTGGATGAGATCTCCCGCCTCAAAGATGATCTTTCGCGCAACGGTTTCAATTTTGTCGAGCATCGTCGCTCCTGACAGTGTTGGGGATCTCCTTACCGGCTTGCATGCAAAGCCGAAATAGGCTACAAAATGCCGGACATGGGAAGTTTTATCCACCTCCCTGGCATCGCACCTCATTTAAAGCCGAACGGAGCCTTCTGCAACCTTGATTATAGACGTCCACACTCATATTTTCCCGCCCGATATCATTCGCGGGCGGGACCTGTTCCATAGGGGCGAGCCCGAATACCGGCTTCTATACGGCCCCGCCGATTCGAAAATGGCATCTGCGGAAATGCTCATCCAATCGATGGATGAAAACGGGATAGACCGGTCGGTGGTATTCGGGTTTCCGTGGCGAACCGCTGAGTTGCTCGCACGTCACAATGATTATGTGCTCGATGCGGCCGCGAGATTCCCCGACCGCCTTCTGCCGCTGGCCTGTCTTGACCTTTTCTCGCAACGGTGCGTCGAGAAGGCGGAAAAGGTGCTCCCCGATGGTGTCCGGGGCTTCGGAGAACTTGCCGTTTACTCCGCCGGCGGGAATATGGACCGTGTCCTCGACAATTTCAAGCAAATTGCCGCTCTTTGCCGTGAAAAAGACCTCGTGCTCCTCGCCCACGCAAACGAACCCGTCGGGCATGAATATCCGGGTAAAGCTCCATTCGGCATTGATTTCTACTATGACATGGCAAGGGCCGCCGCTGGAGCCACGCTCATCCTTGCGCACTGGGGCGGGGGCCTGCTCTTTTTCGAACTTTTGAAGAAAAACGACCCCGGGCTTTTTGCAAATATCTATTACGATATGGCGGCTTCCCCCTTTGTGTACAGGAGTGACATCTACAGGGTGGCAGCACAGGTGGCGGGGCCCAGGAAGATTCTTTTTGGCAGTGATTATCCCCTTATCTCCCCGAAGCGCTATTTTAAGGAGATGAGGCAGTCCGGTCTCTCCGATCTTGAGATAGACTACATTTCCGGGAAAAATGCGGCCCGTATTTTTCGCGTTTAGAGCCGAAAATTTCAAAACTGAACGCACACAATCAAGTGAATCCGGCGCCGGCTGACGTTCCGACCCCAGTGAGACCGCGAACAACGCAGCGTCTATCGCTCACGGCAGGCCGACAGGCGAGCCGCCTCAACAGGAAGTCTGACGCGCAGGTACCAAGCACCATGAAAATCTTCATCTGGCGCCACAGCAAATTTCTTTCGAGCTGGTCGATGTTCGATGAACCGCACATCTATCGAGACAATTATCTTCAGGCCGAAATAGCTGTTTTAGCCGAATCCACGGAAGAGGCCCTGGATCTGATCGAAAAAGACGGACAGTGGAACATTCACGAACTCAGGCGCATCGAGCCGAAGGTCATCGCACTGGACAGCCCTGCCATCGTAAGTAAGTTAGTGCACTTCGGCTGAGAGCTTACGTGATTCAATCCCCGGGGCACATAGGACCGCCGGCCCGGAAAACCCCTTTGTAATCGAGATCCCCCATAGCGGACTCGAAACCGGGAACACATTGGATTAGTACCCCCTACCATCTCACCACCCGCACCTCAGGAAGCGCCCGACCGAGGAAACGCTCTCCAATTGCCTGGAACCGGAGCGGCACGTCCGACACGTAGAAGCGGTATTCGGGGCCGGTTCTCCGAGGGTTCCGCATATCTGTCTGATCGAGCGTCCGGGCCGTCTGTTCGGCCATCGCCTCTGCTGAGTCCACTAGCGAGATCTCTCTGCCCACCAGTTCCTGGAGCAAAGGTTTGAGAAGGGGATAATGAGTACAGCCGAGGACCAGTGTATCAATTTTACGGCAGGTCACCGGCTTGAGATATTCCATTGCCGTAAGACGCGTTACAGGGTGGTCCAGCCAACCTTCTTCGACCAGCGGCACAAAAAGAGGGCAGGCATGGGAATATATCCTGACAGCAGGGTCGAGCCGATGAATGGCCCTGGCATATGCGTTGCTGTTGATCGTCGCCGGGGTGCCGATCACTCCGATATACTTTCGGCGAGTCACAGAAATGGCAGCCGAGGCCCCCGCTTCGATGACATTGAGGACCGGCACCGACGAAAGTCCCGATATCACTTCGCTTGCCACCGCGGCCATAGTGTTGCATGCCACGATCAGGATTTTTACTCCGCTTTTCAGAAGAAAATCAGTAATCTCGCCCGCAAACCGGCAGATCGTCTCGACCGATTTGACCCCGTAAGGAACACGGGCAGTGTCGCCAAAATAGATGATATTCTCAAACGGAAGCCTCTCCATCAAGGCGCGGACAACCGTCAGTCCGCCAACTCCGGAATCGAATACCCCGATCGGGTTTTGAATATCAGCCTTCATTTGTTTAGGCTCAATTCTGTTAAGACCACGAAATCTGATTGGAACTCTTAATTATAGCGCAGCCGCGCCTAAATTATCACCGACGCCATACTAGCAGGTTCCCTTTCATAAGGCATCCGGAAACCTTCGGGGTTTTCCGCCCTTTTGGGTCTCGAAAAAATTGCACGCGCAACTTTTTTATCTTTAATGTTTTATTGCGGTTCAACCGGATTGGATTTGGCAGGTGGTCTGAAATTTGTGAATATTTTCGCGATTATTATTATCCAAGAGTCTTTCTAATCTGACTTTCATTAGCGAATTCCCGTCTTTTTTTCGCTTGACAAGAGTCTGGATAAGCGTTTAAGTGGCTGCGTATTTTGATAAAGTTACCTAAAAGGCTTGTCCGCACATGTTAATTTTATCACTTGCGGGAACTGCTCTAAGATGCATAAAGAGCACAATCTTTGCTGGACCATTTCATTCGTTTACGGAAACACCGAGGCTGGCCTATGAACCAAAAGAAAAGTAGCTCTTCTGCAGAGAAGCCACTGGGGGTGATTTTGTTTCTATTGGGTTTTATCGGCGCCCTGGCCGTCGGATGGCTCGTTTTTCCGAGCCTGCTCTATTCTAAGAAGGCTCAACCTATAAATTTCAGCCACGTCGCGCACCAGAGCGAGGATTGCGAGTCCTGTCACAGCTTGCGCGCCGATGGCACCTATAGCGGGGTCCCCAGGATAGACAGATGCAGGGAATGCCATGAAACCGCCCAGGGGAGCAGCGAAGCGGAAGCCAGGCTTGTAAGCGACTATGTGGAGAAAAACCGGGAAGTGCCCTGGAAAGTGTATGCCTGGCAGCCCGACAACGTCTATTTCTCCCATGCTCCGCACAAGGGACAGGGTCTGGAGTGCACCCGCTGTCACAGGGACGTCTCAAATGAGGACAAGACCCCCCCGTACAGAGAGAACCTGATTACCGGGTATAGCATATCCACCATGAAAATGGTGGAATGTGAGAAATGTCATGCCCTGAAGGGGGCCTCGAACAATTGCGAGATGTGCCACAAGTAAAGTAAGGAATCATGGTGATTTCAAGAGTTTATATGACTCTGGAATGATTTCTGGGTCACTGGTTTTCATGAGAGGGAAATGCAATGACTTTTGGTCGGAGAGCTTTCTTACAGTTCGCTGCTGGAGCGGTCGGCGGCTCGTTGCTTTCACCCTTGCCATGGCAATTGGCCGCCGACTCTGCAAGGTGGTCCCAAAACTGGTCATGGCGTCCTTCTCCCGAACGCGGTGAGATCACAAAAGCAGCAGGCGTATGCACGATGTGCGAAGGAGGCTGTGCCATACAGGCACTTCTGGTAAATGGAAACAGGGCCATTCTGATCGAGGGAAATCCCGCAAATCCGCTCACTGGAGGAGGTATTTGCGCCCTTGGCGCATCGGGGCTGCAGTTTTTATACGCTCCTTACCGCATTTCAAAGCCCATGAAGCAGACAAAGAGCCGTGGAGACGTGTCCGGCTTGCAGCCGATCTCATGGGATGAAGCGCTGGGAGAGCTTGGAAAGAAGCTGGGCAGTATGCTCTCGGGGGGCAAATCGCATGATGTGGCCGGTATCATTTCGAACAGGCCGAGCAGCATGGCCGAACTGTGGCGCCAGTTTTTCACCGCGTACGGTTCTCCTAATCTGTTCAGGATGCCATCGGGCGCCGACGGTTTCAAACTGGCCGCGCAGCTCACAACGGGCAAGGCTTCGCCGTTTGCTTTCGCACTCGGAGATGCCGAATACATACTGAGCTTCGGGTCGAATCTATTCGAAGGCGCGGGCGCCCCGAGCGTGGTGTTGCCCGCCCTGCGCCAATGGACCCAGGGAGGGAAAAGATCTGTAAAGCTGGTTCAGGTCGAGTCTCGCTGCTCGATGACCGCTTCCAAGGCAGATCAGTTCCTTGCCGTCGCGCCGGGGACTGAAGCTGCCCTCGCCATGGGAATAGCTCACCTGATGGTACGCAACGGACACTATGATGTTGATTTCGTGAAAAACCACGTCTTTGGTTTCGAGGATTGGGCCGACGATACGGGAAAGAAGCGTGAGGGGTTCAGGAGTCTGGTGAGTTCAGCCGCCTACTCTCCTGAACAGGTTGCGAAAGTGACCGGCCTTGAAGCAGCTCAAATCGACCAGGTCGCCAAAGAATTTGCCGCACAGCCAAAAGCCCTGGCAATTTGGGCAGTTGGCCAGCCTGACAGCGCCAACGGCATCTATCACCAACTGGTCTTCGCAGCCCTCAATGCTTTGAAGGGCAATCTGAAGCCCAACGGGCTGGTAAGCTTCGCTCGTGGCGTTCCGCTCGCCGGCCTGCCGCCGATCCAGAAGGACGAAGCGGCGGACAAGGGGACTCGGTACGGCCTTTATGGGTTTCTCGACCGTGTCCGCTCAGGATCGACATCCCAGATCGAGATGCTTCTGGTCCATGAGGCTAACCCGTTGTACAGCATGCCGGAAAACAAGCTCTTCCATGAAGCCCTGAGAAAAGTTCCGACATTGGTTTCGTTCTCCTCTTACATGGACGAGACAGCGGCCCAGGCCGATCTTATACTGCCGGACCACACGGCTTTCGAACGCTGCGATGACGTAGTGGGTATTCCATGGGCGCCTTTTTCGTACTATGCTCTCAGCACGCCTATACTGAAGCCGCTGCTGAATACGAGGCACACAGGGGAGGTGCTTTTGGCGCTGGCAGCCGGTCTTGGAGGTTCAGTAGGCTCTTCCATGCCGTGGAAGAGCTATGAAGAATACCTCAAATTCAGGATTGAGGGCCTTGCCCAATCTCGGACAGGAGCGGTCGCAGATAAGCCGGATGTCCCAATCATGAAGCTTTCTGCCGGTGAATCCATTCAGCCGAATTTCACTGATGGCGCGCAGCTTTGGAAAAAGCTCAAAGCCGGTTACTGCTGGTATGACTCGCCCGCCGCAATTGCCGGTTTCCAGACAGTTTCAGGCAAACTGGAGCTTGCCTGCCAGTCAATTGGGATAAAGGGCCCCGCCGTTTCCGATGATAAGCTTTATCTGCCTCATTTTAAACTTTCAAACCTATCGGGAGATGAGACTGAGTTTCCACTGCTGCTGGTCACCTATCAGCCTTCGTTTACTGCCGGCGGCTACCTGCCGAACCCGCCTTTCATGAACAAGCTGATTCCCAACTCAGTTCTCAAGGGTGCGGATGCGTTCATTGAATTGCATCCCGATACGGCTGCCAAACTCGGGTTTTCGCAAGGCGAGCTTGTTTCCCTGCAAACGACTCAGGGGGAAGCGACGGTGCGGGTAAATGTTTCTGCGGCGGCTCGCCCTGGAGTCGTCTACCTGCCTGTGGGGCTGGGGCACAAGGCCTACGACGGCTACGTTCAAAACAAGGGTGTAAATGCGAACAGTTTGATGGAAGTTCAACTGGATCCAGTGAGCGGTATGGGGACTGCGTGGGCTTGCCGCGCTCAACTGCGTCGCGTGTAAGGGGGTAATCCGTGAGCGAAAAAGAACATGCGGAAAGCGGTGTTCGTTTTGGGATGGTGATCGACCTGGACAGGTGTACGGGTTGCGGCGCATGCAGCGTTGCATGCCAGGCCGAAAACAATATATCTTTCAGGCCGGACGAATCGAACAAACTGCGTTCCATAACCTGGATGTCAATATTCCAGTTAAACAACGGCAGGAATTACCCTGACTACAAGTATGCCTTCCTGCCTCGTCCGTGCATGCATTGCGACTCGCCTCACCACTCGCCCTGCACTTTCGTCTGCCCTGTCAATGCGACAACACGGGACGAGAACAACGGGATCGTTACGCACATTTATCCACGCTGCATCGGATGCAGGTACTGCATAGTCGCTTGCCCGTATCATGCCAGGGCTTTCAACTGGTGGGACCCCAAATGGCCCGAGCCTATGGAAAGCATGCTGAGCCCGGAGGTAAGCACCCGGATGCGAGGTGTAGTGGAGAAATGCACATTCTGCCATCAGAGGCTTCTCAAGGCTCGCTCGAAGGCATACAAGGACGGGACCGATCCCGACAAGGCGACATACACCACCGCTTGCGCTGATGCCTGCCCCGCGAGGGCCATAGCTTACGGCAACCTGAAGGACCCGCACTCTGATGTGGCCAAGCTGTCAAAGGACCCGAACGCGTTTCGAATTATTGAAAAGCTCCATACCGAGCCAAAGGTTTTCTATATCAGCACTCAGGACTGGATAAAGAAACTTTCCGATAATGCCATTAAACAGGAATCATAGAATAGAGAATCAGCCCAAATCTGATTTCCTTGGCTACGAGGGGTAGAGAATGGATAGAGCACTGATTCCAGAAGGATTGAAGCGCTGCCCGCTTCCGATTTTCGGGCTCTGGACACTGCTTCTGGTTGGAATGATCGGCTGGGGCGTAATGGCTGGAGGCGTGGTGCTTCTGAAGGCCATGAATGTTACCGGGCTAAATGACTATTTCGGCTTCGGGGCCTACATTACAGCAGACCTGGCCATTATCGCGCTCGGCGCCGGGGCTTTCTTTTCCGGCTTTCTCTACTACGGACTGTCCCGATTCTTTCCTGCGCTTAAGGAACTCGGGAAAATAATAAACCTTGCGGTTGTCGTGGGGTTCGTATGCTACACGGGGGCGCTGGCGATCCTTCTGCTCGAAATAGGGCAGCCGTTGCGGGGCTGGTACGGATACTGGCACGCAAATGTCCACTCAATGCTGACGGAAGTTATATTCTGCATCAGTTGTTATGCTATTGTCCTGATCATCGAATATGTTCCGCTAATTCTCGAGAACCGCAAGCTCGGCGAAATGAAGTCTCTCGGAGTGTTCGGGCACAGCATGCACGACATGATGGCCATATTCGCCCTCACCGGCACATTCCTGAGCTTTTTCCACCAGGGATCTCTGGGCGGCGTCGCCGGCGTTCTGTTCGCCAGGCCCTATGTATACAGAGCCGGCCTTTTTATCTGGCCCTGGACATTTTTTCTTTTCATTCTCTCGGCAATAGCTTCGGGACCGGCTTTCACCGCCCTTATCTGCCGGGGCATCGAAAGAGTCTCGAGGAAGAAACTGGTGGACAGGAGCGTCTATGAGCTGATCGGCAAGATCGAAGGCGTGCTGTTGGGCTCCTACATGGTGCTGAAGATTGCCGATACTGCTTACTGGGGTTTTGTTCAGTCACCCGGATTCGGTTTGACCCTGGGTACTTTTTACTGGGGCCCATACGGAATCTGGCTGCTGATCGCCGAAATTGGCGTCTGCGGCGTTCTTCCGGCTGTGATCCTGCTTTCGCCCGCAGGCAGGAGGAGCAATGGGCTGCTTTTCGGCGCCTTTTTGCTCGACATTATCGGCGTGTCGCTCAATCGCTTCGTAATGACTATCCCGGCCATCGCCGCTCCTGTGATGCCCTTCGACAAATGGCAAGTCTATGTTCCGACTATCTATGAAACAGCGCCAATCCTTGCGATGCTTGCCTACTGCGTGCTCATAATTTCGCTCTCATACAGGTATCTGCCCCTTTTCCCGCGTGAAAAGGAACTTAACCGGGTCTAGTGAAGCGTCAACTGAGTTCCGATAGGTAAGGACCTACCGCCCGTCATTCCGGCGAAATTCCGGCTTTCGCCGGGGTGATGTCTATAGGGTTTTTCGCCCTGACGTGGGGATTCCAATCCTTTTTCATCACCTTCCCGGGTGTCGGGTTCACGATAGTCATGTCCGTGCTTATTTTATGGTTGATTCCGTCGATCCTCAACGATACGGCGAAATCCTTATAAAAAAACAGATGCACGACTAAAATCCCGCTATGCACCTGCTTGCCGGCCGTTCCGATACAGAGGCGACTCGGGCGCAATTTCTGGAACCGGGGGAACATTGAAAAATGTGGTTCAGGCGCTCATTGAGAAGAGAAAATGAAGAGCACGAATCCGAGGCGCCCAAACGCGGGGCGGATAGCGAACCCACGATAGATAAGGGCCTATATTACCTCTGCATGATCATCGGGCTCCAGGTCTTGTTTGTTTTTGGGATCATGGGGGTAATCATGTTTATAGGTAAGGTTATCTCAACGCCCGGCTGGGTCTTCGTGATTATGTTTGTGCTCTTTGCGGCAAGCATGATCTATATATACAGGAAGACAAAAAAGCAGATCAAAAGAATAAGCGAATCGTTTAGCAAATCGGACAAGAACTACGAAATCAGCATAATGGGTGGAATGCTCACTATGAGAATAGAACAAAGCCCGAACGCCCCGAAACTTCTCGAGGCCCCATTTTCAGCGTCCGCCGAACGCGTCATCGATGCAGAAACGAAAGAGGCTGCCCCCGATCAGAAGCCTGCTCATCTATCCTGAACCTCACTGTTGAAAGGAACTCTTCCGCCGGATTTTTTCTTACGACCGTGTCTTTCAGCCAGTTGGAATCGTCCTTTTCGGGATGATCCACATTGAAGTGCAGCCCCCTGCTCTCTTTTCTCTGAACGGCGCACCGGATGATAAGTTCAGCCACCAGAGCAAGCCCCTGAAGTTCTATCAGGTCGCTGTTCATCGGAATTTTCGGCATATGCTCTTTTAATTCCATCCTCACCTGACGGACGTGAGTCAAGGCCAGGGCAAGCCGATTGTCCGTTCTCACGATACCGACGTAGTTCCACATCAGGCGCCTGATGACATCCCAGTTATGGGCTATCATGACCATCTCGTTATTTGAGGAATTCTGATTGGCGGTTTTTGTGGGAGAGTCAGGCACGTTGGGAAGAGTGCGGCTTCGCCACGACTGGATTTGTTCTGAACACTCTGCGGCCGCAACGTGCGCGAAAACCATGGCTTCCAGCAGCGAATTACTGGCAAGGCGGTTTGCCCCGTGCAACCCGGTACAGGCGCACTCGCCAAGGGCATAGAGGTTCCGGATTGTTGTACGTCCCGAAGCGTTAGTGACGATCCCTCCACACATGTAATGGGCGGCGGGGACGACCGGAATAGGGTCTTTGGTGATGTCGATGCCCAGGGACAGACATCTCTGGTAGATGTTCGGGAAACGCTCTTTGATGAAATCGCCGTCCCTGTGGCTTATGTCCAGGAAAACGCAGTCATCCCCTGTCGTCTTCATTTCCGTGTCTATCGCGCGCGCCACAATATCGCGAAACGCCAGGTCCTTGAGCGGATGATATTTCTCCATGAAGGCCCGTCCACGGCCGTCGATCAGTCTGCCTCCCTCGCCGCGGACCGCTTCGGAGATCAGGAAGTTTTTAGCTGCCGGATGATACAGGCAGGTAGGATGAAACTGAACGAATTCCAGGTTTGCCAGTTTTGCGCCTGCCCGATAGGCTATGGCGAGCCCGTCCCCGGTTGCTACGTCGGGATTGCTCGTATAAAGATAGACTTTCCCGGCCCCCCCGGTGCACAGCAGCACCGCATTTGCCACGAAGGTATGAATCTGTTCTGCGGCTATATCAAGGACGTATGCACCCCGGCACGTATCCCGATGGTACAGATCGGCAGATCCGGTCTTCATCGACTGATGCTGGACTACCAAATCCAGGACCAAATGGTTTTCGAAGATAACGATATTTGCGTCTGATTCGGCGGCGGCCATCAGGACCCTTTCGACAGCCTTGCCTGTCATGTCCTGAGCGTGAAGAATCCGGTTGCGGCTGTGCCCTCCTTCTCTTCCCAGATCGAATGAGTTCGGGTCGGAGCCAAGGTTGAAGTCTACTCCCAGTTCCAGAAGATCCTTGATCCGCTCCGGGCCGGTTCTTACGACAAAATCCACCACTTCAGGATGACACAGGCCGTCTCCCGAATTCAAGGTATCCTGGACGTGGAGGTCGAAAGAATCGTCCTGCCCGAACACGGATGCTATTCCGCCCTGGGCGTAATTCGTGTTGGTTTCAAGTTTGTCTTTTTTTGTTACAATTGCTACAGACCCGCTCCGCGCTGCTTTCAAAGCGAATGTGAGACCGGCAATTCCACTGCCGATGACGAGATAATCGAATTGATTTTTCATTGCGGATTCCCCATATTGAGATCGGAGACAGGATTCGAATATCGAAATTTCCTATGATTCTTTGTATTTATTAGTATGAAAATTGATCTGCGGCAAGTAATGTTTGAATCAAAAAAGAAACGGAAGGCGCGCTCGGACCGCTAAATACATGAATAAAAAGACCAATGACTGCGCAAGGGAAGCATTTGCCGCCAAAGCCGGCAATCTCAAGGTGATTGCGCTCGATTGTGATGGGGTTCTTTTCGATTCACGAGAGGCCAATATTCACTTCTACGGCCATATCATGAAAATAATCGGGCGGCCTCCCGTCAGGGCGGACCAGCACGAGTTCATACATATGCACCCAGTTCGCGAGTCTCTGGTTTACTTGACCGGTGGGGAGGGCGAGGATTTCGACCGCGCCTTCGAGTATTTCAAAACCATAGATTTTGGCCCGTTCAACGACTACCTAAGCTGTGAACCAGGATTGGTCTCTTTTCTCAAACTTGCCAGGAACCATTTTCGGACCGCCCTGGCGACAAACCGCACCGTTTCCACTCTCGAACTTCTGCGGCACTTCAACCTGAGGGAGTATTTCGACCTTGTGTTGTGCGCCTCCGACGTTCGCAACCCCAAGCCCCATCCCGAAATGATGGAGAGAATATTCGCCGCGTTCAATGTCTTGCCTCAGCACGTCCTCTATATAGGAGACTCCAGGGTGGACGAGGAGCTGGCGCTTTCCACCGGAATTCATTTCGTCAGTTACAAGAACCCTTCCCTGAAGGCTGAGCTACATATCAATCATTTTCAGGAACTCAACTTAATCCTGTTCCCAGAATGTTCGGCCAAATAAATTCAAAAGACTCATTGCCCGGCCATCTCAGCCTCCAGCTTTTCCAGGCCGGTCCTTGCGAAATCGATGTCCGGATTGAGTTCCAGAGCTATCCGGTAGAGCCGGATGGCTTCCTGCTTGTGGCCCAGGTCTCTCAAGTTGGACCCGATATTGGCGTAATCTATTGCAGAGCCTGGGTCCAGTTCTATAACCCGTTCAAAAGCAGCGATCGATTCATTGTGTTTCTTCAGTTTGAAATAGCAGAACCCTCGCAGGTTGTAGATTTCTTTGAGTTCGGGGTTGGCCTTTTCGGCAAGACCGAGCGCATCCAGAGCTTCTTCGTATCTTTCCAGCTCCTTGAGGCAGGAGGCGATGTGCACGTGAATGCTGCCGATTTCACCCGGGTCCGGAGACTGATTGAGGGCACGCCGGAGAAGCGTCAAAGCAGCCTCCGGGTTCCCGTTCAGTTCGAGGCTGTGGGCTAGAAAGAACGTGAGATCGTAACGAGGTCCGAAAGTGGCAAGGAGCCGCTCCATCTGCGGGACCATCTCGTCATCGGCAAGCCCCCTCAGCATGGTTCGCGCCGCGTGCTGAGGAAAATCGGTGTTGCGGGTGTGATCCAGAAAATGCGCTCCCGGGATGATAGTGTAAACCGTCGGGACTTGCAGTTGTGGATGCGTGACATTTATCACCAGGACTTGCAGGCCGATTTTTGTCAGAGCAGCCGCGCACCTTTCGATTTCAACCCGGATGTTGTTGTCGTCGTGGTTCGGAAGGTCCCGTATGGAAACTTTCCCGCTGCTTTTCATCAAGTAGGCGGCTTCTTCCAGGCTCGCATACTTTGGAAGCGTGGGCCGATAGGAAGTATGGCTTTGGAAGTCTCCGGCGAGCTGGGCTATTTCGGTGAGCGCCCGGCAAAGAGATTTTTCGGGATTGGAGGCGGTGCCGGCCGTAAAGACGATCTCGCTCTTTTCCGGGAAGGTGGACGGGTCGTAGGCGAGCGCTCCAACGGTTGGAATCCCGGTATCCAGCGAGAAGTCTCGCAGAAACAACTCAATTCCTTTTGCCCGAAACTTGTTTACGAGTTCTATTGCCGCTGGGTCGCGAAGGGAATCGACATCGATTTCAGGGGTAACCAGCATGTCGTTGCTGATGATTGAGCCAACGTGTCTTTCGACCACCTCGCACAGGGACTGAAGCATTGCTTCCTCGATAGTGTTTCCGGCAGCCGGCCCGTTATACTCATTGATGGTGTAGAACCAGTCGATTGGCGCCCACTGCTCCCTGCCGAGCGAAAGGTTCCAGGCCTTCACCCACCGGAGCGGCAGATCATCGAGAAACTGTCGGCAAAACTCTACCGGTGTCTGAGTATCATACACCGATTTTTTCAAATCATCCGCCGAGACCGCAAAGTCGTCGAGGCCGTTGTACCTGAAAGTGGGAAACGGAAAGTGTTGAACAAATGTAAAGAAGCTGAAACGCTCCATCAGCTCCATCAAGGCGCTGGCTTCGGATTGCTGTGGAGTGGCGCCTTTGCCCATTTGTTTTTTCGTATCCGTGAACCGGGTAGCGTCTTGGCCGCAAAGACTAATATATACGGGGATGTCCAGTCTGCCCGTATCGATTCTCACAGTCCTTGCAAGAACATTCATATCCAGTCCGGCCAAACGTTCCCTCACCCATGAGATCGTCTGTTCCGGGGTCCTCGTTTTATCCTGATCGTGGCTGTACTTTTTGAAACTATCCTTGATTTCAATATTGGAAGTCATTTGGTATCCGCTAATCTTTAATTTCATTGGCTTTGAAGGACTGAATTAATTCACAACCAACTCATCTTCCTGTTCTTCGTTCCTGCGGATCAGTTCCAGAAGGCGCACGGCGGTGTGGGAGGCAGTGTAGATACGGGGAATACCTTTTATTTTAGTGAAATCCTGCAGGCTCCTTGGGCGCTGGAGAGCAAGCCGCAGAAGCGTATCGTTCGTTAGAATCCTGAAGGGCGCACGGTCGCGGCGGCGAGCCTCCTTTTCGCGGAAAAGATAAAGCGCCTTGAGGATGCGCTTTCCAACCACGTCCAGGGACTGCGCCCCATATATGTGCAAAAAATCGCCGGGGCGGAAATGTTTTTCCGTGATTTGCTGCATGCATAGCTTCTCAAAAGCTTCACCGGCTGCCACGAGGAGCTTTTTTTCCTCAAGTTCTGCGACAAGCTTGTGCCTCAGCGGAATAAGAAAATGGGTGTCGAACCGGGCATATTCGATCTGCTCGTCTCTAAGAGGGCGTCTGCCCCAATCATAACGCTGCCAATTCTTATTGAGACTTATGCCGAAATGCTCCAGCAGAATCGGTGCAAGCCCCAGTTGCTTATATCCCAGTATTTTCGCGGCGACTGATGTATCGAAAACATTGTACACCGTGAATTTGAAATCGCGTTTGAGCCCGGCGATATCATTGGCGGCAGCGTGGAAAATTTTTTCTATGTCGGGATTGGAAAGGATTTTCCCAAAATCTGCGATATCGCCGGCCAAAAACGGGTCGATGATGTAGTCCTGTTGCTCGGTAGATATCTGAATGAGGCAAATTCGGTTAAAGTAGGCATAAAAACTGTTTGACTCTGTGTCGATGGCAACATGAGCGGATTTTTCCAGTTTACCTATAAGTTTTGAGAAATCATGCTGATTTTCAATCAGGGCTGCATTGTTCAATTTCATGATATAGGTTTTCCGCCCTTTTCTCCTGTGTTATTTTATGACACGAAAGTGAGGCCGAATGAACAAACGCAAGGGTGAAAGCCTCAAACCGATGCGCCGATCCACACGGCATAAGCCCCCCCACGGTTTCTATACCCCCTTTCAGGAGTTAGATCAACTCTTTGGGCGAATTTTTTCGTCCCATCCAAAACATTTAGCTAACCTCGACCCGGTTTTGGAAAAGAACGGGGTCCATCTTAACAAGATTAAAGTCGAAGTCGATGAAGACTGCCTTTTCCGGACGGCAATGGCCGATGTAAGCCCCCTGCCTGCCGGACCTTGCAAAAAGGTCCCCCTCAGGCCTCCCGAGAAGAAATATCCGCGTTTTTTCGCCAGGGAGCAAATCGAGGCCCGTACTCAACTGGCAGATCTGGTAGCCGGTGAGGGGTCCTTTGAGCTTTCGAGTTCCGATGAATACATCGACGGCGCTGTTTTGGGGATCTCGCCCGAGGTTTTGAAGAAGCTGCGGGAGGGCTATTTCAGCTACCTGGACTGTCTCGACCTGCACGGACTGAACAGGCAAGAGGCCCGTGAAGAAGTCAGGGACTTCATAATGGAGTGCTTTGCCGCCCGGCGCAGATGCGTACTAATAATTGCGGGAAGAGGCCTCAATTCCAAGGACAAAGAACCGGTGTTAAAGAACAATTTGCCCACCTGGCTTACGCGCGCGCCCCTAAAAAGGGTGGTCCTGGCATTCGCCTCGGCCCGTTCCTGCGACGGAGGCTGGGGAGCATTCTACGTGTTGTTGCGCAAAAATGAGGGCAAAGCCCCTCTGGTTACGCCGGCTCGATAATATTCTCATGCATCAGCCATTCAAGAGCCTCGCAAAGCGGAAGACCGACGACATTCGTATAGGAACCTTCGATAGATCTTACCAGAAAAGCCCCGATCCCCTGAATGCCGTAGCCTCCGGCCTTGTCCATCGGCTCGGCCGTCCTGACGTATGCACCTATTTCTTCCGTCGAGAGGTTTTTAAAGCGAACCCGCGTAGTTACCGATCCACTCCTGCGGAGTTTCCCCCCGGGCTGGATGAGGCATATGCCCGTAATTACCTCGTGCACCCTGCCGCTCAGGGTATTGAGCATCCTGACGGCCCCCGCGGAATCTGAGGGTTTTCCGAAAATGCGGCCGTCGAGGACAACTATGGTGTCGGCTCCAAAAATCCATGAATCGGGGTGAAGAGAAGAAATCGAATCGGCTTTGGGACAGGCCCACCTCTCGGCAACTTCAGCAGGGCGTTTTCCCGGCTCAGTCGATTCGCCCAGCCAGACCGATTCGTCTATCCTGCTTGGATGCACCTCGAACTCAACCCCGACGGAAAGAAGCAAATGTTTTCTGCGCGGCGACTCAGAGGCAAGGATAAGGGGCCGGAGTGTTTTAAACATCGACTATGCCAGAGCCAGCATACGGTCCAAGGCTAACCTGGCGCCCCCTTTTATCCGTTCGGATACTGCAACCACATTCATCTCGCCAATATTTTCAAGGGTCTGCAGCAGATTTGCCAGGTTTATTTTGAACATATTGGGACAGAGTGAATAATGCAGGTCGAACACCTTCTTGTCCGGATATTCAAACGCCAACCGATGGATCAGGTTTATTTCCGTACCGATGACGATTGTCGAACCTTGAGGCGCCTCCCTCACATATTTCACTATATAGCTGGTTGACCCGCACGCATCGGCCTGCGCCACCACCTCTCGCGTGCATTCGGGGTGCACAACTATTCCGGCCTCGGGAAACTCGGTCCGCATTTTTTCAATCTGATCAACCGTAAACCTGGTATGCACCAGGCAATGGCCATCCCAGAGGATCATCCTGGCGCGCCTGAGCGCATCGTGATCGTTTCCGCCCATAGCCTTGCCTGGCGACCAGACAACCATCTCTTCGGGGGCTAGCCCGAGATCGTGGCCAACATTACGGCCAAGATGCCGGTCAGGGAAAAACAGAATCTTTTCTTTTTGTCCGAAAGCCCACCTGACAGCATTGGCCGCATTGGACGAAGTACAGACGATACCGCCGCGATTGCCGCAAAAAGATTTCAGTTCCGCGTCCGAGTTCATGTACACCACCGGAATGGTCGAATCATCTCCGGCAACAGATTCGATCTCCTCCCAGGCGGATTTCACCGTTTCAGCTTCGGCCATTGCGGCCATCCAGCATCCAGCTTCCATGTTGGGAATCTGAACGGCCTGGCCGGGCTGCGCGAGTATCGCGGCGCTTTCCGCCATGAAGTGCACACCGCAAAAGACTATGTAGCGGCAATCCCGATCTGCTGCCGCTTTTCTGGACAGCTCGAACGAATCCCCAATGAAATCGCCCAACTCAACTATTTCTTTTCGCTGGTAATGGTGGGCCAGAATAATCAGTTCTTTGCCGAGTTCTTGTTTTCGGGCCCGGATTCTTTCGATTATCTCCGCGTGGTTTAAATGAGCTTTGTTCGTCTGCATGACCTTCTTGCCTGCCTCCGGGATTCGCTTCCCGAGATTAAAGCCGTAAAATAAGCCCACGCCTCATCGGATACAAACCGAATTCCCCAGGCGCATTTTTATCCACAATGAATTCAGTCCGCCTGCTTCATCCTGCCTCACCAGGGGCGCTAACCCGAGCGATTTTGTCCCCACATCGAATGATACCCCCTTCGATTACCCTGGCAAAAACGCCCTCGCGCGGCATGATGCAATCTCCGGCCTGGTAGTAGATCGCGCATTTTTTAAGGCATTCCTTGCCGATCTGAGTGATTTCCACCAGGGCCGATTTGCCCAACCTGAACCGGGTGCCCACCGGAATAGCAACCCAGTCGATTCCTTCGGTTGCAATGTTTTCGGCAAAATCTCCGAAGCCGACCGAGAGGCCGGTGGCTTTAGCCTTCTCGATGCTCTCAACTGCAAGAAAACTGACCTGCCGGTGCCATGCCCCCGCATGCGCATCGCCCTGGACGCCATGTTCCGTAACCAGCAGCGCCTGCTCGACACATATCTTCCGAGTGCCCTTTGTCTTGCTGACCGCAATCGATCTTATCTTCATTTCAAGTTACCCGCACCGGTCGCCCTGACCTTCGCCCCGGCTATTATGGCTCACATTCTTTTGAATCACCCCAAGCAGGGGACCTGTTGATAAGGTCTCTGAAAGTGATCGCGTCAAGCTTTTCGCGAATGGCTTCGGTCGCCTCCTTCCAGAGAATTCTCGTAACGCAGCTATTGGAACGGACGCACTCTTCGGGATATTGAATACACTTCGTAAGCTTCAGGCCGCCTTCCAGAAGCCCTACGATCTCTCCCACGGTAATCTCTTCGGGGGACTTGGCCAGCAGGTGCCCACCCTTCGGGCCGCGAACGCTTATAACGTAATCCGCCTTTTTTAGAGAGATTATAATTTGTTCGAGGTACTTTATCCCGATACCCTGCCTTTGGGCGACAGACCCAAGTCTAACAGGCCCTTCATCCGTGTGAAGAGCCAAATCGAGTATAAGTCTGACTCCATACCGGCTTCTGGTGGACAGCTTCATATCAGCTCCAAAGTGGCGTCAAGGAAAAATTAAACCACTATTTTTTAGTATAGTATATTTTTAACGCTTTCCGGGTCAAGAAGTAAACATGTGGGCGAAATTAAGAAGCAACGTTCAGATATCGGAGGGGGAGGCCCGAAAAAAAATGCTTGGACTTTTGCCTGGCAATGTTATTTTTACCTGGCCCAAAGAGAAAGGAGCAATCATGCATTCAAGAACTCTTGTACTGAGATTCCCGAAGGAAATTGTCGATAAACCCATAATAACCAACCTGGTGCGCGACTATGACCTGGCTTTCAATATCCTCAAGGCCCAGATCTTTCCTCGAAAAGAGGGAATGCTGGTAATGGAACTGCGGGGCAGCGCTGATAATTTCGACAAAGGGGTCCAATATCTCGAACAGGTTGGCGTCCAGGTAGAACCCGTCGGCCAGGGCATCCGCCGTGACGAGGAACGATGCTACCAGTGCGGGTCCTGTACGGCTGTCTGCCCGACTGGGGCTCTCCACGTGAAGAGACCCCAGATGGAAGTCGAATTTGAATCCGAGCGGTGCAGCGCCTGCGAGCTATGCGTGAAGAACTGCCCGGTCAGGGCCATGATCGTTACTTTCGATAAGGCGCTTGCCTAAGCGGGCGCCTGTCACTTACTCACATTCGTGATGTACTCATTTTTCTTCGTAACATAGACGTCCGGAAAGGGTTTATTTCGCGCTCCGGCGGGCTGGTGGGACCCGCCTCGCAGGGCGTGGAATTCTAATCCGGTGTTTTCGGATGGACACTAGCCAGCAACCTTGCCCTGTCTTAATTTTACAAGAAATTTACGCAAGTGGCGGAAATGCGCTCCAAACCGGAATGGAGATCAAGATGAGCGAAAAAAGAGGCCCCCATAACACTTCAAAAGAGACAAGGCATTCCCCCCCGGAATTTGTGGGCCAAAGTGAGGGGAGGGCAAAAATTGAGCTTGTTCTCAAATGCGATACGATGGGAAGCGTTGAAGCCATTTCCGCTCTGCTTGCCAACCTGAAGCTGCCCGAAGCGGAAGTGAAGCTGATCCATTCCGGCGTGGGGAACATAGCCAAACAAGACCTGCTGATGGCTTTGACCGGAAGCAGACTTGTCATCGGATTCAACGTAGGGGTCACCCCAAAGCTGGAACAGTGGGTAAAAGAACATGGGGTGGAGGTGCGCCTGTACGATGTAATCTACAGACTGGCTGAAGATGTCAAAGCCATTGCCCTGAATCTGGCTCCGGTTGAGACCGAAGAGAGGGTTACAGGAAAATGCGAGGTGATCGCGACCTTCCGGTCGAAAAAAGGAGGGGTTATTCTCGGCTGCGAGGTCGTCGAAGGAGCCGTCCAGGTCGGAAAGCATTTTCGGGTGGTAACGGCAATGGGACCGGTTCACAGCGCCAGGATCGAATCGCTCCAGATCGAGAAGCGGCCGGTGAAGGAAGCCAGAGCCGGACAGCAGGTAGGCGTGGAGGTCTCAGGCTCGCCCCTGGGCAAGGTTGGCGATTTCATCGAATGCTACAATGAAATCATCCCCAAAAGAGCGAGATGGTCACCCAAAGGCAGTATCATACATATGGGATCTTCATGACCCGTCTGCAACATCCCGGTAGACCCTGCTTGATACGCAGTCTCAGAGGAGCTTCCGACCCGAATCGTGTTTCTCATGGAGCCCGGGCGAAGAACCGGGCCCAACCCGGCCTTCACCGGTGAAATCATAGATCAGAAATGTCGTTGTGCGGGCAACGGGTTGTGTGGTCCTGAGATAGCGAATGGCGATCAGCGCCGATTTTTCAAGGCGGTGCCCCTTTTTAGGATTTTCGATGAAATAGCTGCCATAGAGACATGTTGTACCGACAGCCAAATAGCGTCCACGAAACCGTGCAATAAAATCATCCGGCCCCTGAAAGTCGCTATCTCTCATTGAAACCAGATCGAAAGGTCCCTTTAACCCATCCGGATCGGTGCCGAAATACCAGACATCCAGGTTCTCGATGCCATTTCGCCGCTGCCAGTCCCTGAGTTCTCTGATCCCCTGGCCCCAGTCATAATTGGAATCGCTCAACAGTTTGTAACCTTCCGCTGTTCCGCCCCATAGCTCGTTGAAATAACAGATCGCATTGGGCCAAACAATGACCGATCCAGCCGCAGTCCAAAATACACAGCCGGCCACAGCTCCAGCAGCCAGATGCCTTCGCCAGCCCGATTGCATCGCAGCGATCATGCTAGCTGCTGCACACGCCGCACCTACGATGAAAAAACCGATGAGCGGCAAAACCAATCGGATGCCGATTTGCACCCTGAAGGTGACACTGAAAAGAATCAACACAGCCGTTATCAGGGTCACCCAATTCCACAGCGCTTTTGGCCTGACAATCGCAACAAGCAACGGCAAGGCCAGCAGAGACGCGGTCAACTTCATTGTCATCGCCACGGGAAAGTAGTACCAAAGCGCGCGAGGATCAGTCCGGCCGGCAATGAACACACCTTGTCCGATATTGTTATGTTTGATCTGATAAACGACTGCTTCTGCGCCATTGCTGAAAATCCG
>JBELAB010000060.1:0-9982 GCA_049509275.1 Syntrophobacteraceae bacterium
CCGAAGGCCCTCTTTCAATTCCCTCCTATCAAATCGAAAACCTTCAGACCATTATCAATTCAACCCAACCCCTCAAAGTCCATACTTATCTGAAAGAGGGGGAGTGGATCAGGATTGTGCGGGGACCCCTTGCCGGATGCATCGGTATTCTCAACAGGTTGGATCTCAAAAGAGGCAGGCTGATCGTAAGTGTAGACATAATCAAGAAGTCGGTAAGCGTCGAGCTCGACATGGAGGACGTGGAAGCCACCCTCCCTATAACCTCCAACCAGGGGGCCTGACGGATCGCTACCCGCCATTATGCCCATTCTTCATAATCCCCAGAGCTTTTATTTTCCTGTGCAGGTGAGTGCGTTCAAGCCCGACTCTGGCGGCGGTAAGTGAGATATTCCATCCGTTTTCTTCCAGCTTTCTCAGCAGGTAGTCCCGCTCGAAACACAAACGCGCCTCTTCCAGGGTCGGGTAGTGGAAGTAGGCCGTCTCGCCGTCTTCTTTCTGAAGCACATTTGTGAAATCCGCCGGCAGGTCGCCCGGCCCAATCACTTGGCCAGTAGTCATAATAATGAGTCTTTCGATGAAATTCCTCAGCTCCCGGATGTTTCCGGGCCAGGAGTACTCCTGGAGAATGGGATAGATGAGCGGATCGATCTTTTTCTTGCCGAGAGCGCTTTCGCTTGCGATCTCATCGGCGAAATTCTCGACCAGCAAGGATATGTCTTCCAGCCGATCCCTGAGTGGCGGGACAAAGATCGGAATGACATTGAGCCGATAGTACAGGTCCTGCCGGAACCTGCCCAACTCTATTTCCTTCTGGAGGTCTTTATTAGTTGCAGCAACAACCCTTACGTCCACTTCAACCGGATGAGACCCTCCAACCCGCTCGAAGACCTGTTCCTGGATAATTCGAAGGATTTTGGCCTGCGTCCTGTGGCTCATGTCTCCGATCTCGTCAAGGAAGAGCGTACCTCCGTTTGCCGAGTCGAATTTTCCCTTACGTTTTTCATATGCGCCGGTGAAAGAGCCTTTCTCATGTCCAAAGAGCTCGCTTTCTATCAACTCTTCCGGAATCGCGGCGCAATTTACTTCGACCATCGGACGCATGCTGCGGCGGCTGAGAAGATGAATCATCCGGGCAGCCAGTTCCTTGCCCGTTCCGTTTTCTCCCGTAATGAGCACGGTTGCGTTGGTGGGGGCAGCGCGCCGAATCTGCTCGCGAAGATTGGAAACGGCCGCGCTTTCACCAATTATCCTGCGGTCTGCTTTTTTGCGCAGCAGCAGGTTCTCTTCTTCCAGGCGGGAAAACTCGATAGCGTTTTGAATCGAAACCAGGACACGATCGATCGAGAGCGGCTTTTCAACGAAATCGAAAGCGCCCATGCGGGTGGCCTTTACTGCAGTTTCTATTGTCCCATGGCCGGAGATGATTATTACGGGAATGAGCGGATAGATCTTTTTTATCTGGTCAAGCACAGTTATGCCGTCGTTGCCCGGCATCCATATATCCAGGAGGATGAGGTCCGGCGGGTCTTTCTTGACCCTTTCCAGCCCCTCCTCGCCGCTGGCCGCCAGGATCACCCCGTAGCCCTCGTCCTGCAAAATCCCGCTAAGGGACTGCAGAATGCTTACCTCGTCATCCACGATCAGTATCTTCTGCTTCATATACTTTTTCCTCATGGTCTCCATTCGGCAAAACGCTAACCTGGCAATTCCACGGTGAAGACGGTCCCGCGCGGCTCGTTTCCGCGCACCCGGATGAATCCGTTATGGTCGGCGATAATGCTCGAGACTATGGCAAGCCCGAGGCCGGTCCCCTTTTCCTTGGTCGAATAATATGGTTCGAAGACCCTGAGCCTGTTTTCGGGGGCAATCCCGTGCCCGGTGTCGGCACACTCCAGCCGGGCGATCTTAAGGGCCGGGTCGTATGAGAGCCGAATCGAGATTTCTCCGGCGTTCTGGCCGATGGCATGCACAGAGTTGTCGAGCAGGTTAATGATTACCTGCCTGAACTGGTCACGGTCGAGCCGAAGCGCAGGCATGTTTTCGTCTTTGTCCAGGCGGAATGAAATGCTGGTGAAGTTATGCCTGTAGAGGCCAAGTCCTTCCTCGACAATTTCGAAAAGGCTGCACGGCTCCAGCCTCGCCCTTGGCAGCCGCGCAAACCGTGAGAACTCGTTTACCAGGCTCTTCATGTGGTCGACCTGCTGAATTATTGTGCGCGTGCATTCGTCGAAAATGGACCCGTCGCCCTCGACCAGTTCGGGATATTTGCGCCTTAGCCTTTGGGCTGAAAGCTGAATGGGGGTCAAGGGGTTCTTGATCTCGTGAGCGATGCGGCGGGCCACCTCGCGCCACGCGGCCATCCGCTGAGCCTTTTCGAGTTCGGTGAAATCGTCAAGAACTACGACTATACCCATGAACTGCTCGTGGTCGTCGCGCAGGACGGACACCTTTATGAAAAGCGACATGGGAGACCCGGCCACCTTGATCTGAGCAGGCTGTTCGAGATATGCATGTCGGCCGTCCCTGTAGGATGCAATGAAAGATTTTACGATTTCGAGGTGGGACCGGTCGAGAAAGTCAGTGTAATGCCTTCCTTTTGCCTCCTCTGCGCTGACCCCGAAAACGACCTCGGCCGAATTATTCATCGTGGTGATCTTGCCGTCGGAATCTACACTGACCACGCCTGCTGCGATATTCTTGAGAACTATCTCCATGTAGCGTCTGCGGTCTTCGAGCTCGACATTTGTACTCTGGAGCGCATTATAGGCCCGGTCGAGTTTCTTGCGGCCCTCGCTCAGGTCCTCGATCATGGTGTTGAACGAGGCCATAAGCATTCCGATTTCATCGTTTCTGTCGGGGTCCAGGCGCACATCCAGGTCCCCTTCGGCGATCCGCTGTGTTGCCGTGAGAAGCTTCTGAATAGGTCCGGTGAGGTTCTTCGCAAGATAGAAGCCGAACCAGACCGCGGCAAATATCGCCAGCATGGTAACAATCGAAAAGGTTATGAAATGGCTCTTCTTGAGGGGCTGGTGAAGCATCTTAAGCTGTAGATAATTTTCATACCCAGCGGTAATTGATCCCAGTTTCTGCCCAAGCTGCCCGGGAAGAAAGCGCAGAGCTATAAGGACCGAACCATCCCCTGTCAGGGCTTGCAGAGGGATACGTGCGGCTATAGCGTTCTGCACGCCCTTGGGGAAACTGATGATTTTTGAAGCTGCGCCGCTCTCTTTTTGGAAACTGCCTACCAGGAAGGTCGTGTCGATTTCCTGGGCGGCATTCTGCCTGAAGCTCCACCTCAGGTCTCCGTTAGAGCCGAAGACATATGCGGCGTCGATTCTGGCAGCGAAAAGGAAGCCAACGCCGGGATCGAAATAACCGTTTTCTTTGTTCTGGGTTATCATCCGAGCGGCTTCCGGAACCAGAGCACGGCATTCGGATACAAGATTGGTCCTTTCCCGTTCCAGGTATTCCCTGGCGAGCAAGACTGAATTCGCCAGTGACTCTTCGACCCTGGAGCTAAACCAGTGATCCAGACTCGAGAAGATAAACTGGCTGGCGAACCAGAAAAGGGGGACTGCCGGAATGAGCGTAAGGGCTACAGACGCGGCGACGAGCCTGGTTTTTAGTTTGGAGCCGAGGATGTTTCTTTTCCGCTCGAAAATGAGTTTTATGAAATTGCGCAGGACGAGATAGGCGAGCAGCAAAAGGAGCAGCACGTTCAGATTGATAAAAACGACGAGCAACATGTTGCCAAAAAGAGGCGCGTCTGATGGAGGCTGAAAAAACCACCCTTCACACAAGCCAAGAGTCAGAATCAGGATGAAAGCCGCGCAGACGAGTATTCGTTCCCAGAAGCGGCGTTTTTCAGCGGACTTGACATCCGGGGCAGTTATGTCTTGCTTCAGTAAAGGAATACGACCGTGTACCATTCAGTCTCGAAATCCCAGAGTGACACCCAGAAAAGGATGTATCTGAAAAAGAGTGGAAGCTCCACTTTTGAAAGCTCAGCTTTTACATTAAGATAATATTCCTGATCTTTGCGAAGCCAGCACGTCGGGATTACAGGAAGGTTGTCCACCGTGCTCATCCATTTTTTTGCTTCATCGAAGTTTCTGGTTACCAGTATTTTTTGCGGATGCTCCGGCAGATCCACCTGAAATTCATTGTTCAGGCGGTTGTATCTGATTGTGTGTCGCAGGGTAAAATCCGCGACCTTTGAATTTAAAAGCAGCGAGGGCTTCTCAACGGACACCAGGATTCTAAAGGTTGTGGGGACCCCATTGAGGATTGCCTCTTCCATAGCGGAATTAAAGCAATCGATCAGGTGAAAACTGGCCTCAACGTTCTTTCCGCTCTTATCGATTTCGATGTTTGAAATCTCAGCTTTATTGGGTGCGGAAACGCAAATGGCAGGACATGCAGTAAATACTGCAAGAAAAAAAAGGAAGAAAAATTTCCTGTTGATCCAATATTTCACATCTTTTCCGCAAACGTGCCGGGGAACACCGCCGGCGCGGGATTCCAGCCGCAATACAACGGCCCCTTTAGAGTTTTTAGGGAATTCTAACGGACCAAACCGTCGAATACAAGCGAAATGAGGAAACCCTTAGCCGCCCTTTGCAGCCACGCGCGTGCGTGTGACGCAACGCCGACGGGATTGCTCCGTTCGGGGCTTCGCGCATTGTTTGGATTTATCTCCGTTCGGTATGTTTTCGATTGCAAATTGACAAGGCTGAACGGAATGTTCTATAAGAGTAGTTTATAGCCCCGGAGAAACCCCCGGAGCGAGCAGAGGCATAACTGCCTATTTAAATGAGAGGAGCAAGCTGATGGCCGGCAATATCATTGAGGTTACAGACAGCAACTTCGAACAGGAAGTAATTCAGTCCGATTTACCCGTTCTGGTGGATTTCTGGGCGCCATGGTGCGGTCCCTGTCGTGCTATCGCACCCGTTGTCGAGGAACTTTCGGCCGATTACGGGTCAAAGCTCAAGGTGGTAAAGTGCAACGTTGACGATAACCCGAAAGTGCCGGGAAAATATGGAATTCGCGCTATCCCCACTCTCATTATTTTCAAGGGCGGCAATGTGAGCGAGCAGATCACCGGGGCTGTCGCGAAATCTCAGATTACCGCGGCAATCAACAAGGCTGTGGAGAACCCTCTTTAACCCTAACCCCCAGGATAATTTACGGAGTTTTTATGGTTCGTATCTCCGGCCGCTCTATGCTGGTTTTTCGCCCGTTGGGCCTCCTCTTGCTTCTCATTGCCCTTTCGGTCGTCACCGGATGCACAGGACTAAAAGACTTCCACCCCGGCGACCTTTTCTCGAAGAAGAAACCGACGACCATCGACAAGACTGCCGAACAGCTCGCTCTTTCGGGCATGGCGAAGCTCGAGAAAAAGAATTACGAAAAAGCGGCAGAGGAGTTTAAGAGCCTCAAGGAACACTATCCTTACAGCAAATACGCGATCCTTGCCGAATTGAAGCTCGGCGACGCTTACTTCGGCGAGCACAAGTACAGCGAAGCGGCGTTGAGCTACGAGGAATTCGTACGTCTTCATCCGCGCAACGAAGTGATCCCCTATGTTCTTTACCAGGTTGGCATGAGCCATTTTCTCACTTTCACCAACGTTGACCGGGACCCTGACGAGACCAAGACGGCAATACAGTCCTTTGAGAAGGTAATTCAGAATTTCCCCAAATCCGAATACGCGGCAAAATCCGAAAAGCAGATAATAGAATGTAAAAAGCGCACCATCGCCCATATGTTCAGCGTGGCCCAACATTATTATAGTGTTAAACGCTACTCTGCCGCAAAGATGCGGCTGGATACCATGATTCAGAAATATCCAGAGGCGGTTGCCGATCTTGGATACGGGCACGCTATCCAAAAGATGCTTGCCAAATGTGACAAGGAAGCGCCAAAGGAAGAAAGCAAACCTGATTTCTTTACTCGGATAGGATTCTAGTTTGACAAAAATCTTGGTTGACCGGTTGATTTCGGCTCGGCTCAGCGGCTACAATTAAATTCTGGAATACTTCCGGATTTTGCGTAAAATTTGTTGACAAACGGGACTGCTTTCCTGCATGTTTACTTGGGAGCCTGCCTTTTTACCCCCGGACTGCTACAGGCAAAGATTGAGCAGAAAAATTAGCGGTTTGAGTCGGTGACCGGTAATTTCCATTCCCGAATACCTGTGTCCCATGTATCCCCGGAATAACTGTGAGATCTTTTAACAAGAAAGAAAAATCAGTAGATTCTTAAATACCTTTAACGGAGAACAGCCAATGCCTGACGCATCAGTACAATCAGCCGAGACCACCAACAGCCGGGATTCCGTGCGCGACCGGCGCAACGAGATGAACCTGGTCGAGCTGAAAAACAAAAACATCCGGGAACTCATGGCCATCTCAAAGGCCTACAACATCGACGGGGCAAGCTCGATGCGAAAGCAGGAGCTAATATTCGCGCTCCTTCAGGCACAGGCGGAAATGAGCGGCCTCATCTACGGTGAAGGTGTGCTGGAGATTCTTCCCGACGGCTTCGGGTTTCTGAGAAGTCAGAACTATAACTACCTGCCCGGGCCGGATGACATCTATGTTTCGCCCTCGCAGATCCGCAGGTTCAACCTGCGCACGGGAGACAGCATTTCCGGCCAGATCAGGCCCCCCAAGGACAACGAACGCTACTTTGCCCTGCTCAAGGTCGAGTCGGTCAATTATGAGGACCCTGAGATAGCGCGGGACAAAATCCTTTTCGACAACCTGACCCCTCTTTATCCGGACCGCAGGATCAACCTCGAATCGGACCCCGACAATCTGTCTACACGGGTCATGGACCTGCTGACGCCGATCGGTTCCGGGCAGCGCGGGCTTATCGTGGCCCAACCCAGAACCGGCAAGACGATGCTCCTTCAGAACATTGCCAACGCAACAGCGGCCAACCATAAGGACACATACCTCATAGTGCTGCTGATCGACGAGCGGCCGGAGGAAGTCACGGACATGCAACGAAACGTCCGTGCCGAAGTGGTGAGTTCAACCTTTGACGAGCCTCCCCAGCGGCATGTGCAGGTTGCTGAGATGGTGATCGAGAAAGCCAAGCGCCTCGTCGAACATAAGAAAGACGTGGTCATTCTGCTCGACAGTATTACCCGGCTTGCCCGCGCCTACAATAGCGTGGTCCCGCCCAGCGGCAAAATCCTCTCCGGCGGTCTCGACTCAAACGCTCTCCATCGCCCGAAACGATTCTTCGGGGCGGCGCGTAACGTCGAACAGGGGGGAAGCCTCACCATTATTGCCACCGCGCTCATCGATACTGGAAGCCGCATGGATGAAGTTATCTTTGAAGAATTCAAGGGCACCGGCAACATGGAAATCGTCCTCGACCGCAAGCTGGCCGACCGGCGGATTTTTCCGGCGATCGACATAAACAAGTCCGGCACGCGCAAAGAGGAATTGCTCATCCAGCCCGATGACCTGAATCGCATCTGGATTCTGCGAAAGCTCCTTTCGCCTCTGAATCCTATAGACGCGATGGAATTTCTGCTCGACAAAATGCAGGGCACCAAGAACAATGCTGAGTTCTTGGCCTCGATGAACAGGTAGGATTGTTTGGACATTCATCCGATCAGGGAAGGAAAATAAATGAAGGACAACATTCATCCCGAGTATCACCAGACGGTGATTAAATGCGCCTGTGGCGCCGAAATCCCCACAGGTTCCACCAAAAAGGAAATCCGGGTGGAAATATGCTCAAAATGCCACCCGTTCTACACGGGAAAACAGAAGCTGATCGATTCGGCCGGGCGCATTGAAAGATTCCGTCGAAAATATGAAAAGTACCAGAAACCCGAGGCGAAACAGTAGTAACTATGTTCGACAGGCTGGAAAGCGTAGCTCAAAGATTTCACAAGCTCGAAGAGGATCTCGGCAACCCGGACCTGCTAAGTAATCAGAAGGAATATCAGCAGGTTACGAAGGAACGCTCCGAACTCGCTCCCATGGTTGAGAAGTATGCGCACTATAAAAAATTAAAAGAGCAGGTGCAGGAAAACCAGGCCCTTTTTGAGAGGGAAGAAGACCCGGAGATGCGCGAACTGATCCGTGATGAAATTGGCAGCCTGAAAGATCGGCTCGACGCGGCAGAAAAAGATCTCAAGTTCATGCTGGCCCCGAAAGACCCCAATGACGACAGGAATGTCATCCTGGAAATCCGGGCGGGAACAGGAGGTGAGGAGGCGGCCCTTTTCGTTGCCGACCTTTTCCGGATGTATTCACGCTATGCAGAAACCCGCAGATGGAAGGTCGAGGTCCTTCATTCAAACCCGACTGGTATCGGAGGGTTCAGGGAAATAATTGTCTCCATCAACGGTAAGGCCGCTTTCAACAGGCTCAAGTTCGAGCGGGGGGCTCACCGGGTGCAGCGAATCCCCGTGACGGAGAGCCAGGGAAGGATTCACACGTCCGCTGTCACCGTGGCCGTGCTCCCGGAGGCCGAAGAAGTCGACGTCTTCATAGACCCCAATGACATCCGAGTGGATGTATTTCGTTCCTCGGGCCCCGGAGGTCAGAGTGTCAATACCACCGATTCGGCCGTTCGTTTAACTCACATCCCTACGGGGCTGGTAGTGATATGCCAGGACGAAAAATCGCAGCACAAAAACAAGGCCAAGGCGTTGAAGGTGCTCCGCGCCCGTCTGCTTGACTCCATGCAGCGAGAACAGGAAGCCAAAATCGCTCAGGATCGCAAGAGCCAGGTAGGAACGGGAGACCGGAGCGAAAGAATCCGCACCTATAATTTCCCCCAAAACCGAGTGTCCGACCACCGGATAAATCTGACCCTTTACAAGCTGGACGTTATTTTGACCGGGATGCTCGATGACCTCATAGACCCCCTCAATAACCATTTCCAGGCCGAAGCCCTCAAGGGCGCGGCCTAACAGGCGCCCGCCCCGATCTAGTTTATCGAAGTTTGTCTTGCGAACATTGCTCTTTTTCGGTCAATTCCCCGGGCAATCCTTTTTTTCTTCTCAATAACGGCTTTCACCATCGCTGCGATCTCAGCGCCGGTCAGAGCGTCCTTCAAAACGAAGTGGTCCGCTCCGTACTCTTGAGCAATTTTGCGGTATTCGGGAAGGTCGTAGCTGGTGAAGACGCTTATCACCAAGTTCGGATGATAGCCTTTGATCTCTCGTGTCAAATCGAGCCCGTTCTTTCCCGGCAGCCGTATGTCCATGAAGACAATGTCCGGTGAAGTTTGCTCGATCTTTGCGAGAGCATCGGACCCGTCAACAGATTCGTACACTGAGAGCGACGGGATGTACATCTTCAGGATTTCTTTGAAGGTACGTCTGAAAAAATCGTTGTTTTCTACGATAAGAACTGATGACATTATCTGCCTCCCCCTTTTTGCCCCCCCAGGCATATGATCGTGCACGGTCCGCCTTTTCCTTGCCCGCCTTGATCGCATAGAATCATGCTCTGGTAAATACAGTGTTTCATGTATTTGTAAGGTCCCAAAACATTATATTCCGCTTCAAATGCTCATCACTCGGTACATGTGCCTGCTTTCTAAATTTTCACTAATTCCCTGGGCGACACAAGAATGTTTCCAGGCGGGAAGGTCCCAACTTTTGATTTCCCTAACCGGCCGTTGACCTTAAAACGTATACATTTCAGCAGGTTAAAAAAAGAAGCCGTGATTGACTTTAGAGTTCCATTTGCTATACTGAGCAAGGATCGATTCTTATCGAGTTCCGTTGAAAAGACTTCCTGAAAAGGGGAAATCCTTTGCGCCAGACAAAATTCATATTCATCACCGGTGGAGTTTTATCTTCGCTTGGCAAAGGTCTCGCAGCCGCCTCTATCGGGGCGTTGATGGAGAGCAGAGGTCTTCGCGTTTCGCTGCTCAAGCTCGATCCTTATATCAACGTGGATCCCGGGACGATGAATCCTTTTCAGCACGGCGAAGTCTTCGT
>JBELAB010000061.1:0-9887 GCA_049509275.1 Syntrophobacteraceae bacterium
AGAGACCATCGCGGCTTCGCTGAACACGTTCGGTTTTTTGTAGTCTTGAGCGTTGTCCATCGTCAGGATGGCGATCTTTCCCACCGGAGAATCGTAGAATCGCGTATGGAAAATGGTAATCGGTTCAGCCATGGTAGTTCCCTTTATTTTGAACGTAACTTCTATGTTAAGCGCCGGACCCATTTGTTTGCATATTTTCCCAAATGGCCGTCGCCCCCTGACCGAGGCCCACACAAAGGCTCGTAATTCCGTAGCGGATGTCCGGACGTTCGGAGAATGTGCTCAGAAGGTGCATGACCAGCCGGGGTCCCGAACCTGCAAGAGGATGGCCGAAAGCTATGGCGCCTCCCATCGGATTAAGCCGCTGGTCATCGGGAAACTTCAACCCGAATTCCTTCATGAATGCGATACACTGGACAGCGAAAGCCTCGTTGAGCTCTATTGCCCCGATGTCATCCATGGTGAGTCCGGTTCTTGCCAGGGCCTTCCGGGTAGAGGGAATGGGCCCATAGCCCATGATCTCAGGCTTCACACCCGCGTAGGCGTAACCCTTGAGGCGCATGCGGGGGACCACTCCGATTTCAGCGGCCTTATCGGCGCTCATCAGAATAACTCCGGCCGCACCGTCGTTGAGACCCGAAGAATTGCCAGGCGTCACTTTCCCAAGTACCCGAAAAGGCGTCTTGAGGTCCCTGAGCCCTGCCATGCTCGTGTCCGGGCGCGGCTGCTGGTCCCGATCGGCAACTATCCAGCCTTCCCTGGTATAGACGGTCATTGGAACTATCATCTTCTGAATCTTGCCTTCCGCATTAGCCCTGGCGGCTTTCTTCTGCGAAAGCACGGCGTACTCGTCTGCCATCTCCCTGGTGATATCGGGGTACATGTCGTGAAGACATTCCGCTGTCTTTCCCATCACCAGGGCGTCTGCTGATACCAGCCGGTCGCTGAGAAACCGGGGATTGGGGTCGCTGGTCGCCCCCATGGGATGGTGTCCCATGTGTTCGACGCCCCCAGCTATGACAACGTCGCATGCTCCGAGTGCAACTTCGGAAGCAGCGGCCGTAATAGCGGTCAGTCCCCCTGCGCACATCCTGTCGACCGAAAATCCGGCGCAGCTTTCCGGCAAACCGGAAAGGATTACGCTCGTGCGCCCAAGGGTCAGCCCCTGATCGCCTTCCTGGGTCGATGCGCCCCAGACATTTTCTTCGACCATCTCGGGCCTGACTTTTGGATTACGGCGGAGCAGTTCCCGAATCACCTTCACCACCATGTCGTCGGCCCGTGTGTTCCAGAAATAGCCTTTGTCTCCGGCACGTCCGAAGGCGGTCCTGATTCCATCCACCACCACAACGTCTCTGGCTTTCATTAGCCCGTTCTCCTTTCTTAACTTTAGCTCAGCGCGAATCCCTCCTCCGGGATCTCGAGAGGAGATTTGTCATTGTTCATCATGCCTCGCACCTTCCCTGGAGCTTGGGTGAGGACTTGGTTTGAGAAAAAGCGGGCCGAAGCGATTTTCCCGAAATAGAAGGCGGCGTTGCGATCTTCGCTGAGGAGCTTCTTCCGGGAGGCTTCATCCTTTGCCCCATGTTCCTGGTAGATTTCCTGCAACCGGCTGTCGGCCAGATATGCCTGCCAAATGAGCAGAAATCCTATAATTACCTCACCAAAAAGATCCAGGTAAGGTTTGGCGTAGAGAATCGGCACGTGAAACTCTTCGGTGATGCCCTTCAGTCCAAAAAATTTCGTGAGCTGACCCAGGCCTTCCTGCGCTTCGTCGTAGATCTGGACAAGATCGCGCAGGCTGTAATTCTCCCTGACCTTGGACAGGATTTTGCCGGCGGCCTTTAATGCGTTTTTGAACAACAGTCCCTGCTTGATGGTCAGTTTTCGGCCCACGAGGTCGAGCGCCTGGATCCCGTTTGTTCCCTCGTAGAGCGACGCGATCTTGCAGTCCCGCATAAACTGTTCGACAGGGTAGTCACTGCAATATCCGTAACCGCCGTAGACCTGGATGGCCGTCTCGCACACCCTGAATCCCAAATCGCTTCCTACCGATTTGCAAATTGGTATCATCAGGTCCACATACCCCTGGAAAAGATCCTTCTCCTCCTGTGTTTCAGCGACCCGGATCCGGTCGATGCAGTATGCGTTAAGGTATAGGAGCGCCCGTATCCCCTCGGTGCTGCTCTTCATGGACATCAGCATGCGTCTTACATCCGGGTGCTCGATAATGCGCACCCGGGGCGCATCCGCGTCCTTCATTTTTTCGATCGGGGAGCCCTGGATGCGCTCCTTGGCATACTGCAACGCGTGCAGGTAGGCGCTGCTGGCGTGAGCCAGCCCCTGCATTCCGGTGAAGAGCCTGGCTTCGTTCATCATCTCGAACATGATCGACATGCCCTTGTTCTCCTGGCCCATCAAGTAACCTACAGATCCCCCGTTCTCACCGAAGTTGAGCGTGCAGGTGGCCGATCCGTGTATACCCATCTTGTGCTCGATCCCGGCGCAGGCCACGTCGTTGTCGACCAGTTCGCCGCTCTCGCTTAACCGCAGCCTGGGCACGAGAAAAATTGAAATCCCCCTGGTGCCTTTAGGTGATCCATCGACCCGGGCGAGCACCATATGAATGATGTTTTCGGTCAGATCGTGCATCCCGGAGGATATGAACGTCTTCTGGCCGCTGATTTTGAAAGTTCCGTCCGGCTGGCGTTCCGCCCTGGTCCTTAGATTTCCAACGTCACTCCCGGCGCCGGGTTCCGTAAGGCACATGGTCCCTGACCACTCGCCTGAGAAAAGATTTTCCATGTAAAGTTTCTGAAGCTCCGGCGTCCCGAACTGCTGGAGAAGACGCGCAGCCCCGTGGGTCAGCCCCGAGTACATTTGGAGCGCCCAATTACCCGCGCCAAACATTTCAGTGCACGCGGACGCCAATACGGTCGGCAAACCCTGGCCGCCCACGTCGGGTGATTCGGCCATTGCCAGCCAGCCCCCTTCCTTATAGAGCCGGTAGGGCTCGTGGAACGAATCCGGGACCTTGACCTGCCCGTTCTCGAAACGGCAGCCTTGCTCGTCCCCTTTTTTGTTCGAAGGATAGTAAGCCCGCACGGCCAGTTTTGAGGCCTCCTCCAGGATCATATCAAACGTTTCCTGTGAAAAATCGGCGTAAAGAGGGGACTTACACAGCCCCGCCATTCGCAACTGTTCATAGAGTACAAACTTCATGTCCCTTTCATCAACGAGCAGATTCATACTTATCTCCTTCTTGTCGGCAGTCCCGACATAACAGTTTGCGCGGTTCGTCCACCAACCGCTCCATCCAGTACAAAAGAGCTCACACCCTGACCGATGCCATTGGTAAAGAGGTCCATCAACGGACCCATAAGGGTAACCAGGTTATATTCCCTGCCGGACATCACCCATGTCGAAACCACCTCGTCCAAAGTCCCGAAAATAAAATGCGTAACCAGCCTTACCGGAAGCTCATTTCGAAACGACCCATCACGCCTGCCGTGCTCGACGATTTCCATGATCAAATCCAAATATCGCTGAAGTTCGGCTTTGACGTTTTCACGCATGAAACGGCTGCTCTGACGCAGCTCGACCTGGAAGCAGGCAGCCAGGTCCGGCTGCCTCTGGAACCCCTCCAGGTGCATGCGTACGAGACATTCAAGGCGCGATCTGCCATCCTGCTTTTCAATGACGGCCGCGCGAAACTCCGAATTGATATCCCTCATCCTCACCTCGAAAACCGAAATGAGAAGGTCTTCCTTATTTTTGAAGTACAGGTATACCGTTCCGGGCGCGACTCCAGCTTCACTGGCTATTTGGGAGACCTTGGCCCTAAAGAAGCCCTCATGCGCAAATACCTTGACGGCTGAGTCGAGTATTCGGAGGCGTTTATCCCCTTTTTTCAAGCGCATGGTAAATTCCCTGAAAATGATTTCAAAATTACAACGGACCGATAAAAGTTGAATGGGAGGCGCAAATGGTCTTTGAGCGGCAGAAGCGAAAAAGAGCGACCGGAGCGGCATCCCAATTCTAAAATGAATGAACCGTCATTCATTTTAGACCCACCTATACCACCTTTCGTCCAATTGTCAAGAAAATTTTGAGAAGAAAATTTTAGGAACAGGGAAGGAACAGTTTCGCCCTTCCGATCTCCGCCTGCATGGTTATAATGAGTCTATTCAAATCAGCCGTGTTGCTCCTTACACGACCGAAATCAAAGTGAATAGCGCTCTCTACATGTAGAGACTCCTATGCATACACTGGTAACCCTGGGTAATCTCGGCGATTATTGAGAGGCGCGCTCAAGTTGGGGTAGCGCTTTCTATGCGCACGGCCGGGTCGTAAGATAGACTGTAGACTACATACATTGCATAATGCTTTAAAAAGTGAAGCAAGGGGCAATCACCGGCCAAAGGCCCACGGGAGTCAATGCACTGCCGTTTGCAGGCATATAAGCCCCAATCTGCCAAAAACCATGGCAGGGTAATTGCTAGCTTAAGCGTATGCAACCAGGAGGAAGATTACAGGGTGTGCCGGATTAATATGATACCTGGAGGAGAAATCGTGATGGGCATACAAAAAGTGATGGTTGTCGGGGCGGGACTGATGGGCAGCGGGATTGCTCAGACCTGTGCCCAGGCGGGCATTGAGGTACTGATAACCGATGCGGCCGAACAAGCACTCGATAAGGCGATGCAAAACATTGCGTGGTCTGTGGGCAAGCTGGTTGAAAAGGGGAAATTGTCCGAGGACACGGACACGATCGTGAAGCGAATCAGGGTTGCAAAGGGCTTTGAGGACGCCGTGGGAGCGGACATCGTTATCGAGGCTGTTTTCGAGGACATCGAAGTCAAGCAGGATATCTTCAAAATACTCGATGAGAATTGCCGGAGTGATGCCCTGATCGCGAGCAACACTTCCGCCATTCCCATCACGGAACTGGCGTCCGTAACCCGGCGTCCGGAACAAGTCCTTGGCATTCATTTTTTTAGCCCGGTGCCGATGATGCAGGCAGTCGAGGTAATACGGGGTATTTGCACCAGCGATGAAACAATGCACAGAGGCAGGGCGTTCGTTTTGCAAATCGGCAAGGAACCAATCACCGTAAACCGTGACGTCGCCGGATTCGTTATCAATCGTATAAATATACCAGCGAATATCGAGGCCATGAGGCTGGTTGAAGAAGGCGTGGCAACCCCGGAAGATATCGATAAGGGACTACGTTTGGCATCGGGCCGGAAGATGGGCATTTTTGAAACGGGCGATATGGTAGGATTGGACGTGTCATACGGGGCCATGATGGCATGCTACAAGGAAACAGGTGACCCTCGTTTCTATCCGCCTCTGTTGCTTCGCAGGAAGGTCAAGGCCGGCCATCTCGGGCGAAAAGCCGGGAAAGGCTGGTACGAATACAATGAAGACGGGACGAGAAAAACGGGGCACAAATCCGGCATATAGGCATGGCGCAGGTTTATCGCGCCGGCCGTCTGCGGATTTTTGTCCGCGACCTTACACTTTGGACAAGGAGATTGCACGACTATGTCACACTACAAGGTAAACCCAAGGGATATTTTTTTCATTCTAAAGGAGCAGATCGGCTACGGGAAACTTTGCGAGCTCGAGCGTTACCGCGAACTCGACGAAGCAACCCTTGATATGCTGGTCAACGAAGCCATCAAGTTCGCCAGCACGGAAATTTCTCCCCTGCAGGAAATCGGCGAGAAATGGGGCGTCATTTATGAAAACGGACAGGTCAGGTGCGCGCCCGAGTTCAAGAAAGCTTTTGAAGTTTGCGCCGAAAATGGGTGGGTAGCGCCGTCGGAGGACCCCGAATACGGCGGACAGGGATTCCCGCGCATGATGAGCGTCGTTATCAATGATTTCCTGTACGGGGCGTGCCAGGCTTTCAATATGGCCCCGAGCCTTACCCATGGCGCGGGACACCTCATCGAAAGTTTCGGTTCGGAGGAACTCAAGCAAATATACGTCGGCAACATGTATTCCGGCAAATGGGCCGGGACCATGGCCCTTACCGAGGCGAACGCCGGGTCCAACCTTGCCGCTCTGAGGACCACGGCTTACAGGGAGGGGGACCATTTCAAGATCAAGGGCAACAAAATATTCATCTCCTGGGGCGACCACGATCTCACCGAGAACATCATTCACCTTGTGCTGGCCCGGATCGAGGGCGCACCTGAGGGGGTCCGGGGGATTTCACTCTTTGTCATCCCCAAAATCAGGGTCCTGCCCGATGGGTCGTTGGGAGAGCCAAACGATGTGCTTTGCGGGGGTGTCGAGAAAAAACTCGGTTTGCATGCCTCTCCCACCGCCCAGCTCATCTTCGGTGATAATGACGGATGTATCGGATATCTTTGCGGCCAGGAAAACAAAGGCCTGGCCCATATGTTTCAGATGATGAACGCCGCCCGCATCAATACAGGCGTGAGCGGAATGACCCTGGCCAGCACGGCCTACCAGAACGCGTTGCAGTACACCACGGAACGCATCCAGGGCGGAGCCCTGGATAGAAAGAAGCCCGGGTCTGTGCCTATTATAGACCATCCCGACGTCCGGCGCATGCTGCTCTGGATGAAGGCCATGGTGGACGGCATGCGCTCCTTGCTCTATATAGGCGCCTATTGGGTGGAGCTTTCCTCGGAGCTTCCCGAGGGTAAAGAAAAGGTGCATTACAGGAATCTTGTTGAATTCATGACCCCCATAGCTAAGGCTTACTGCTCGGATATGGGCTTCCGCGTATGTGAAACGGCCATACAGTGCCTGGGTGGATATGGCTTTTGCAGTGATTATCCCATGGAGCAGTACCTCAGGGATTCAAAAATCATGTCTCTTTATGAGGGTACAAATGGGATCCAGTCCATGGACCTGATGGGACGCAAGATGAAGATGGATGGGGGAGCCGCGTTTAACGCATTCAAAATCGAGATTGAACAGTTCTGCCTGCGGAATCGTGAACATCCCGCATTGGGAGACAGGGTCCGCGCGATCTCAGGAGTTGCCGGCCGCCTCTGGGAGGCTGCCGGGGAATTGAGCAAAAGGATGGATACCGATCCTTTACACTGGGCGTCCTACACTTATCCGGCCCTGCTGGCGTTTAGCGAGTTGACCATAGCCTGGAGGCTAGTCGATTTGGCGATTATTGCTCATGAATCCTCCCAAAAGCAGGGAGAGGAAAATGACTTCTACCGAGGGAAAGTTTTACAGGCTACCTACTTCGTCGACATGACTTTGCCCCATACTCTTGCGACTATCTAGTCATGCCTCCGACATGGACGGGAAGTGCTGGAGATGCCCGAAAAGGGTTTTTAGCCTCCGCAGATGCAAAACGGCGGGCGCGATAAATTCGCGCCCGCCCTGCTGCGGTTGGCCGCTTACAATCACAATACGTCACGGAATTTGTAGTATGGACTACCGAGGGTGGTGAATCATGGGAAGAGAGCTTAAAGAGGTTGTCGTTATAGATGCGCTTCGAACCCCATTTGGCAAGGCCGGGGAAAAGGGCATGTTTTGGAAAACTCGAGCAGAGGACCTCTGTATTCCCCTGCTTAAGGCCCTTATCGACCGAAATCCGCCGGTAGAGCCCGCCCTGGTTGAAGATGTAATCTGGGGCGTTACCAACCAGATGAAAGAGCAAGGCGGGACCATTGGGCGGATGCTCCCAATGCTGGCGGACTGGGGATGGGAAGTTCCGGGCTGTTCGGTTGACCGGATGTGTGCAGGCGGGCTGACGGCAGTTAATTTCGGTGTAAACTTCATTGCCGCGGGGGCAGCCGACTGTGTTATCGCAGGCGGCGTCGAGCACATGGGGCACCTGCCCATGGGCTTCATGAGAGACCCGCATCCGCGCTCGATAGAGGTCATGGGCGACGAATCGGCTTTCAGCATGGGAATGACAGCCGAAAATATTCATGACCGCTGTCCCGGGATCACCCGAGAAATGGCGGATGTCTATGCCGTTGTATGCCAGAATAAGGCCGACCTTGCCATCAAGTCAGGCAAGATGAAGCAGATGATTATACCCATCGAGGTTGAGCTTACCGACGGCACCAGAATAATGGCCGATAAAGACGAGCAACCGCGGCCCCGAACAACCATGGAAGGGCTGGCATCCCTTAAGACGCCTTTTAGAGAAAACGGCCGGGTAACCCCGGGGAATGCCTCAGGGCTCAATGACGGTGCCGCCGGAGTACTGCTCATGAGCCAGGACAAAGCCCTGGAACTTGGGCTGGCCGGTAAAATGAGATGGGTGGCCAGTGCCGTTTCAGGAGTCGATCCAAGGGTTATGGGAACAGCTCCGGTGCCGGCGGTCAAAAAGGCGCTGGCAAAGGCCGGATTGACAATGGAAGATATCGATATATTCGAGCTCAACGAAGCATTTGCCGTCCAAGCCTTGCACAACCTGATCAACCTGGGACTTCAGCCCGATGACCCCCGTGTCAACATCTGGGGTGGATCGATCGCCTATGGGCACCCGCTTGCCTCGTCGGGACCGCGCCTCGTGGCTTTCTTGCTTGGACTCTTCAAGGAAAACCCCCGGGCGCGATATGGGCTGAGTGCCATGTGTGTTGGGAGAGGCCAGGGATATGCGATGATTTGGGAAAACCTGTTGTGTAGCTGACTCTAAAGGTGAGAGATATTTTCGTTTGATCTTTTCAAGCTCAGGGTCCATCATACGCCCGGACATACTGCCGGTTCCATCTCTGCGTGTTCGACGACACGAACGGTGTTGCTTTTGTCAAGAGACTGTCTTATCGAGGACGTTATCCCGTACACCTCCGCTGAGCTTGAGAATCAAGGAGACCTACCCCGCTATTACGGGCTCGAGCAGTACGAAAGGTCGCTGGAATTACTGAGCGCCCTGCCGGTAATATCGGTCCTGCCCGGCCATGGGACGCCTCCGTGCGAGCATGGCTCTATATGAGTTTATCATAGGTCCGCGGCTGTTTGGAGATCGTGGAAGCACAGGGTTGGTTACGGCCGCTCTCAGCGCCGGGCAACGGCTATACCATCTCAAGCGTCTAAATTAATCGGAGGGAGAGACGACATGAGCTACCAAAACATAATTTTGGAAGAAGAAGGCTATATTGCAACCATAACAATAAACCATCCTCCGGCCAATACCTGGGACCTGGCCACCATGAGGGAATTCGAACAATCTTTGAACCAGGTGGAGGTGGATGACCAGATTCGTGTGGTCATCATCACCGGGGCGGGAGAAAAGATGTTCTCCGGCGGATTCGATATAAAGGATGCCGCCAACGCCGGCACAACCAGCCCGATGGGGCGAGAGATCTGGAGGCGAATCGATCGTTTTCCTAAACCGGTAATCGCCGCCATTAACGGTTTCGCACTGGGCGGAGGACTCGAGTTGGCAATGTCCTGTCATTTCAGGATTATGACCGACGATCCCAATGCCAGGATAGGACTGACTGAACTCAACCTGGGAATCATTCCCGGGTGGGGTGGGACCCAGCGGCTGCCGCGGCTGGTGGGAAGGTCGAAGGCCCTCGACATGATTCTTTTCAGCAAGAGGCTCTCGGCAGCAGAGGCCCTTGAGGCCGGGCTGGTGAACAAGTTGTCGGCCCCCGAAACTTTGAGGCAAGATGCTCTCGCATTGGCCGGGGAGCTGGCCCAACGGCCTCCAGTCGCTGTTCGCTGGGTGCTCAAGGCGATGGCGGCCGGACTCTACGAAGGGGTGGATGAAGGATTGAAGGTGGAAGCCGATGGCAGTTCGGCCGTCCGCCAAACCGAAGACCGCAAAGAAGGGTTTGCTGCTTTCCTGGAAAAGCGCAAGCCTGTCTTCAAAGGGAAATGACAATTTTCTGATCAGAACTTGTTGCACCCATGAAAAGTCCTCGATG
>JBELAB010000062.1:0-9858 GCA_049509275.1 Syntrophobacteraceae bacterium
GGCACCGCCGCAGCGGCCATCCAGGGCGCAATGCTGTTTACACGTTTGCAGTCGGCGGAACAACGTTACCGCTCTATCTTCGAAAATGCCGCCGAAGGTATTTTTCAGGCCACGGAAAACGGGCGATTCATCCTGGCCAACCCTTCCCTTGCGCGCACATACGGTTACGGGTCCCCCGAGGAGTTGATCGCGGGGGTGACGGACATAGCAAGCCAACTCTACGTCGACCCGGAGCAACGAGCCGAATTCAAGCGCCAATTGGACGAACAGGGAAGTGTAGCCGGATTTGAAGTTCAGCTTCGCCGCCGGGACGGCGCCAAAATCTGGATTACGATGAACGCAGGCAGGAAGTTCTATGAAGGCCGCGGCCTGACCTACTATGAAGGCACCGTGCAGGATATTACCGAGCGCAAGCGGGCGGAGGAGGCGTTACGGGCAACTGAAGAGAGGTTTCGCCTCCTGGTGGAAAACGCGCCCGATGCCATTTTCGTTCAGACGCAAGACCTCTTCGCCTTTGTGAATCCGTCGGCCCTTAAGCTGTTAGTGGCCGCCTCAAAGGACCAACTTATCGGAAGCCCTGTTTTGGAGAGAATCCATCCTTCCTGCCGCGAAATCGCAAGAGAACGCATGCGTTTTCTCAAGACAGAGAAAAGACAAGCTGCTCTTTTGGAGCTAAAATACATCGCACTCGACGGGACGGTTGTCGATGTTGAAACTTCCGCGGTCCCCATCACTTATGAGGATAATGACGGAGCTCTCGTTTTCGTTCGCGACATTACCGAGCGCAAACAGGCGGAAGATGCGCTACGGGAGAGCGAAGAGCTCTACCGCAGCGTGATCGAGAATATGGAGGACGTTTTCTACCGGACGAACGAGCGCGGCGAGATTATAATGGCCAGTCCCTCGGGGGCCGGGATCCTGGGATACGACTCGATTGGCGAGGTGCGGGGCTCGCCCGTGGACAGCTTTTGGATGTATCCTGAGGAGCGTGAAAAAATGCTGCGCACCTTACGGGAAGATGGCGCGGTCAGAGACTATGAGGTAACCATAAAGAAAAAAGACGGCTCGCCGCTTTCTGTTTCGACCACAAGCACATTCCGCAAGGACGATCAGGGAAACATCCTCGGAGTCGAAGGGATACTTCGTGATATCACCGAGCGCAAACGGGCCGAAGAAGAGCGCATGCGACTGGCGACAGTGATCGAACAAGCTGGGGAAGCAATCATTATAACCGATACAAATTGGATCATCGACTATGTCAATCCGGCTTTTACGGCTATGGCGGGCTATGAGGGCACGGAGGTTATCGGCGAGCATTTGCGAATCCTTAGAAGCGATAAACATGACCGGGCCTTCTACAGGGATATCCGGAAAACGCTCGCCGAAGGCCATGTATGGTCAGGACGTCTCACTAACAAGAAAAGGGACGGCTCGTTGTACGAAACGGAGGCCACGGCATCTCCCATTCGGAACAAGTCCGGGGCCATCATCAATTTTGTAAGCATCCACCGGGACATCACCTGCCAGGTGAAGCTTGAAAGAGACCTTCGCCAAGGGCAGCAGATGGAGGCCATCGGGACACTCGCCGGAGGGATCGCCCACGACTTCAATAACATTCTGGGAATTATTCTCGGGTATGCGGAGCTTGAACTTCTTGAATGTGCTGTAAGAGACGAAAGCCGGGACCGTGTGGAACAAATCCGAAAAGCGGCCTTAAGGGCCAAAGACCTCGTAGGGCATATACTGGCTTTCAGCCGCAAGCATGTACAAGAACGAGGGCCCGTGCAGCTTGGGCCCATTTTGAAAGAGGTGCTTAACCTCCTGCGCGCTGCTTTGCCTTCCACCATCGAGATTCGCCGAAAGATCGACCTCGCAGTTGATGATGGAGACCTTATTACCGCCGACGCGACCCAGATTCATCAGGTCCTCATGAACCTTTGCACCAATGCGGGCCATGCCATGCGCGAAAAAGGGGGCATCCTCGATGTGAGCATGTCCAATGTCAATTTCGGCCCACACGACTCAACCCGCCCGCCGGAACTACCCCAAGGGTCATACGTGCGGATATGTGTGAGCGACACGGGTTGCGGCATGGACGATAAAGTGATGGAAAGAATCTTCGAGCCCTACTTCACCACGAAAGGGGTTGGGGAAGGCACCGGCCTGGGGCTTTCCGTGGTCCACGGTATTGTCCGGAGCCATGAGGGAGCAGTCACCGTTGTCAGTGAACCGGGAGCCGGCTCGACCTTCTGTGTCTTCTTTCCTGCCGGCGCAAGAGAGGTGGAGAGCCAACCCGATGCCGGCCCGGTGGGAATACCCATGGGCAAAGAGAGTATCCTTTTCATAGATGATGAGGAGGAGCTGGCCCGGGTGGGAAAACAGGCCCTGGAGCGGTTCGGGTATACGGTTTTTTCCACGGCCGACTCCGTGGAGGCACTCGAAGCGTTCCGCGCGGCGCCTGACAAGTTTGACCTGGTTGTCACCGACCAAACCATGCCGCAAATGACCGGAATGGAGCTTGCCGCCAAGCTGAGACAAATCCGTCCGAGCATCCCTGTAATCCTGTGCACCGGTTACAGTGAGCTTGTGACGGAGCAAAATATGAGAGCAGCCGGCATTGAAGAGGTGATGATGAAACCCCTTATGATGCATGAGGTGGGCAGGATTATCAGACGTGTGCTGGATCGAGAGGGGAGAAAGTAGATGGCTGAGCCGCATACAGAGCAGATCCTGGTTGTCGACGACGACGTGGGTTTCCGGACACTTACACAACAATTTCTGTTGAAACTGGACTACGCATCTGAAATTGCGGCAAGCGCCCCCGAAGCCCTGGAGATTTTGAAAAAGCGGCATTTCGATCTCGTTCTTTCGGATATACGAATGAAGGAAAAAGACGGCGTGCAATTGATGAAGGAAGCCAAAGAAATCTATCCTCATCTGGATTTCATCATGATGACGGGTTTTTCCTCGGAATACTCTTACAGTGATGTCATTCAAGCCGGGGCTGCCGATTACATTCGCAAACCGTTCGAAATGGGCGAAATAAAGGCCAAATTGGAGCGAATCGGAAGAGAAAAAAATTTACTGTGGGACCTCCAGCAGATCAATAGGCAATTAACGCGTAGTTTCACGCACTTGCGAAGGACTATGGAGGGAATCGTTACGGCAATGGGGCTGACCCTTGAAATGAGAGATCCTTATACGGCCGGCCATCAACGCCGCGTTGCCGGTTTGGCGTGCGCCATAGCCAAAGAAATGGGGCTTGACGGGGATCGGATCGAAGGAATCCGAATGGCCGGGCTCATCCACGATCTTGGCAAAATCCAGGTCCCATCGGAGATTCTCTGCAAACCGAGTCGATTAACTGATTTTGAATTCGGGATAATCAAATTACACCCCGCGGCGGGCCACCATATTTTGAAAACAATATATTTTACCAGGCCAATAGCCGAGATCGTGCTCCAGCATCACGAAAAGATGAACGGCTCGGGATATCCGCAAGGTCTCCGGGGGCAGGACATCCTCCTGGAGGCGCGAATCCTCGCTGTGGCCGATGTTGTAGAGGCGATGGCCTCCCACCGTCCGTACAGGCCCGCCCTCGGCTTGGACCAGGCGCTGGAGGAAATCCACATCAATCGAGGCGTTCTTTTTGACCCTGACGTGGTTGATGCGTGTTTGAAGCTCTTCAAGGAGAAAAACTACACATTAGAAACTTAGTCCGTGGTTTTTCTGTAATCGTTAACAATGATCTGACATCCGCAAGCGACGCCATGCCTCAGGGCGGCGCGCTGACAATCCGTGTGAGCGCAGCGGACAACGTGACGGTCGAAATCATCGACACCGGCGCCGGCATTGCGCCGGAGGACCTGGCAAGGGTCGTCGAGCACTTTTTTACAACGAAAACAGAGGGCAAGGGAACGGGGCTGGGACTGCCGATCTGCCGGCGCATCGCAAAAGAGCATGGCGGAAAGTTGGAGATCGCCGGCGAGCCCGGCAAGGGCACAAGGGTTCGCGTCTTCCTGCCCACCCGGAGCAAGGTGAACGGAACGATCATGAACGGGGACGGTTGACATGAAAGAGCAGAAGCTGGGCCGCGTACTCATAGTGGACGATGAGGTCGAGTTGGCCAACGCCCTGTGCTCCTCCCTGACGGAGCAGGGCTATGAGGCGGCCGCCTTCACGTCGGGCAAGGATGCCCTTAAGGCGCTCGAAACGCAGAATTTTGAACTGCTCCTGACAGATTTGATGATGCCGGACATGAACGGGGTCGCGGTGCTGCGGGCGGCGCTCGAAATCGACCCGCATCTGGCCGGCATCCTCATGACCGGTCAGGGCACGGCGGAAACGGCCGTGGAAGCCATGAAGATCGGGGCGCTCGATTATGTCCTCAAGCCGCTCAAGCTGCGTGCGCTTCTGCCGGTGCTGGCCCGCGCGATGGAGGTGCGCAGGCTCAGAATGGAGAACGTGCAGTTGCGGGAGACGCTGGCCGCTTTCGAGTTGAGCCAGATCATAGCGTATTCTTTGGACCTAGACACCCTTGTGCACAAGACCGCTGAAGCCGCTCTCAAGCAACTGGATGCGGACGAGGTGTCCCTCATGCTGCCCACCGACGAGGGCGATGGGCTCTATGTGGCCGCTGCGCTGGGCGAGCGGCGCGACGAACTCATGGGCAAACGGGTCCACTTCGGCAAGGGAATTGCCGGGTGGGTGGCCCGGCGCCACGAAATGGTCAGGTTGGATGGCGAGGTCAACGATCCGCGCTTTGCCCCCGTTCACCCTCGCACTGACATCGTCTCCGCCGTTTCGATGCCGATGCTTGCGGGAGGCAAGCTGATCGGGGTCCTGAACGCCAATGCCACAAGACGCCACACCTTCACGCTGGGGCAGGTAAAGGGCTTGAATATTCTTGTCGGCACCGCCGCAGCGGCCATCCAGGGCGCAATGCTGTTTACACGTTTGCAGTCGGCGGAACAACGTTACCGCTCTATTTTCGAAAATGCCGCCGAAGGTATTTTTCAGGCAACGGAAAACGGGCGATTCATCCTGGCCAACCCTTCCCTTGCGCGCACATACGATTACGGGTCCCCCGAGGAGTTGATCGCGGGGGTGACGGACATAGCGAGCCAACTCTACGTCGACCCGGAGCAACGAGCCGAATTCAAGCGCCAATTGGACGAACAAGGAAGTGTAGCCGGATTTGAAGCGCAGCTTCGCCGCCGGGACGGCGCCAAAGTCTGGGTTACGATGAACGCAGGCAAAAAGTTCGATGAAAGCCGCGGCCTGACCTACTATGAAGGCACCGTACAGGACATTACCGAGCGCAAACTGGCGGAGGATTTGCTGAGGGAAAACAAGGCCTTTCTGACAACACTCCTCAACGCTATCCCGGCGCCGGTCTTCTACAAGGACAGTGAGGGAAGGTATCTTGGATTCAACAGGGCTTTTGAGGAGTTTTTCGGCAAGACGAGTGAGCAACTGACAGGCAAGAGCGTATTCGACATCAGCCCGAGGGAACTGGCGGAGGTATATCATGCGAAGGACGCCGAACTTCTGCAAAACCCGGGTACACAAATTTACGACTCCCAGGTTAAAGACGCACGTGGGGCCTTACATGACGTAGTCTTCCATAAGGCCACGTTCATAGACGCCGGTGGCCGAGTCATCGGGCTGATCGGCGTGATTCTCGACATCACCGAACGTGCCAGACAAACGCGAGAGATCGAACACATCAGCCGGCTTTACTCGGTGCTCAGCCGTGTAAGTCAGGCAGTGGTGCTGGCAAAGTCCCCCGAAACGTTTCTAGAGCAAGCGTGCCGAGAGATCGTTGAGGGGGGAGGTTTTCTGTTGTCCTGGATAGGCCAGGCGGAACCCATAACCAACGCCGTCGTGCCGAAAGCCTTTTGGGGCGGGATCAGCGAGTATGTCCGAAACATCACGGTCTATGCCGACAATCGCCCCGAGGGGCACGGACCAACGGGAACATGCATTCGCGAACGTCATCCTCTTGTGCATAACGACTTCCTGCACGATCCGATGACCATTCCGTGGCGCGAGCGAGCGGCGCCTTTCGGCATCGCCTCTGCTGCTGCATTCCCTATTGAAAGGGCGGGAGGGGTATGGGGCGCGTTGTCAATTTATTCCAATGAAGTTGACCGCTTTGGCCGCGAAGACGTCAAGCTGCTGGAAAAGGTTGCCGGCAACATCGGATTTGCCCTCGACAACCTGGACAGTGAATTTCGCCGCAAGCATGCGGAAGCTCAGCTTCTGCATGCTCAGAAAATGGAGGCGATCGGGACGCTCGCCGGAGGGATCGCCCACGACTTCAATAACATTTTGGGAATTATTCTTGGGTATGCGGAGCTTGAATTTCTTGAATGTTCAGGAAGCGATCAAAGCCGTGACCGTGTGGAACAAATCTGCAAAGCGGCCTTAAGGGCCAAAGACCTCGTACGGCATATACTGGCTTTCAGCCGCAAGCAGGTGCAAGAACGAGGGCCCGTGCAGCTTGGGCCCCTTTTGAAAGAGGTGCTTAAGCTGCTGCGCGCTGCTTTGCCTTCCACCATCGAGATTCGCCAAAAGATCGATCTGGCAGCCGATGATGGAGACATTATTACCGCCGACGCGACCCAGATTCACCAGGTCCTCATGAACCTTTGCACCAATGCGGGCCATGCCATGCGAGAAAAAGGGGGCATCCTCGATGTGAGCATGTCCAATGTCAATTTCGGCCCACACGATTCGGCCCGCCCGCCGGAACTGCCCCAAGGCTCTTACGTGCGGATATGTGTGAGCGACACGGGTTGCGGCATGGACGATAAGGTGATGGAAAGAATCTTCGAGCCCTACTTCACCACGAAAGGGGTTGGGGGAGGCACCGGCCTGGGGCTTTCCGTGGTCCACGGCATTGTCCGTAGCCATGAGGGAGCAGTCACCGTTGTCAGTGAACCGGGAGCCGGCTCGACCTTCTGCGTCTTCTTTCCTGCCGGTGCAAAAGAGGTGGAGATCAAACCAGATGCCGGCCCGGTGGGAATACCCATGGGCAAAGAGAGTATCCTTTTCATAGATGATGAGCAGGAACTGGCCCAGGTGGGAAAACAGGCCCTGGAACGGTTCGGGTATACGGTTTTTTCCACGGCCGACTCCGTGGAGGCCATCGAGGCGTTCCGCGCGGCGCCTGACAAGTTTGACCTGGTTGTCACCGACCAAACCATGCCGCAAATGACCGGAATGGAGCTTGCCGCCAAGCTGAGACAAATCCGCCCGAGCATACCGGTAATCCTGTGCACCGGTTACAGTGAGCTTGTGACGGAGCAAAATATGAGAGCAGCCGGCATTCAAGAGGTGATGTTGAAACCCCTGATCATGCATGAGATGGGCAGAATTATCAGACGTGTGCTGGATCGAGAGGGGAGAAAGCAGATTGGCTGAGCCGCATATAGAGCAGATCCTGGTTGTCGACTTTGACGCTAATGGTCTCTCATCTTGCTAAATTGGCGCACAACAAATAAGATGCAATAGAGGTGTTCACTAAAGGTATGTTTCGGTCAATCGCCGGGGACTGCTTGAAGGCGCCCCGCGAACGCCCGACACGATTGATAGACCCTGCGTCGCGGGCGGTTTCCACGCTTCGCGAAGTGCATAGATGAGGGGCGCCCGCAATCGACAGGGCATTTTTTGCCCGGTGTTGTTCATAAGTTTGTCTTACGAGGAGATTCGCTGCATATGACAGAAGAGATTCGCTGGGTCAAGACTCATTGCGCACGGATGGACCATGGTGGATGCGCCGTGCTGGCAGGGGTGAAAGATAATGAGATCGTTCGGATCAAAGGAGATCCAGATGGTTTTTTAAATAAGGGGTACACCTGTTACAAAGGAAGGGTGTCGCCAGATCGCCTCAATCACCCCGATCGTCTTCGCTATCCTCTCAAGCGTGCGGGGAGACGCGGCGAGGGGAAATGGCAGCGAATTTCCTGGGATGAAGCGCTCGCTGAAACCGCGAAGAACCTTCTTGCGATCAAGGAGGAGTTCGGAGCGCGGGCAGTTGGCTTTGGCGTCGGAATGCCCAAGGGGCTCGAGCATTTCGTTCAGATCCGGCTTGCCAATGTCTTCGGTTCCCCCAATGTTATCGCATCTCAGGATGTATGCCATGCCCCGCGGGAGGTCACGGGTATCCACACCTGCGGCTTTTACCCCGTCGCCGATCTCCACAACCCGACCAATCTCATCCTCTCGTGGGCCAGCAACGTTCTGTCCACCAACGAAGAAGGGCAGATAGCCAGTCTCACTTTGCAACAGCTTAGAAAAGGCGCCAGGCTTATTGTTGTCGATCCCCGCAGGACCCATCTTGCCGAGAGGGCCGAGCTGTGGCTGCAACTTCGTCCCGGAACCGCACAAGCACTTGCTCTGGGCTTTTTGCACGTCATCATCGGGGAAGAGATCTATGATAAAAAGTTCGTTGAAAACCATACCTACGGCTTCGAAGACCTCGCACTGCATGTGAAACATTACAGCCCGGAGACAGTCTCTGACATCACCTGGGTGCCGGCCGACCTGATACGCAAGGCCGCAAGGCTTTATGCAGAGGCGAGACCGGCCGCACTGCAATGGGGCAATCCTATCGAGCATGACGTCAATGCCTTCGACGCTACCCGCTCCCTGGTTTGCCTCATGGCAATCTGCGGCTATCTCGAAGTGCCCGGCGGTAATATCAATGCCCATGAGCCGAAAATTATGGGGCTTGGCGAATTCGTACGGGCCGACCTCATTCCGGACAAGCGCAAGGAGATGATCGGCGCCTACCACGGCGTCATTCCGAGACTGATGACTGTCCCGCCGGCCTATTTCCGGAAAGCCGTGCTCGAAGGGAAGCCTTATGCGGTCAGGGGATACTACGGTATGTGCGCCAATCCCCTGGTAGCCTGGGCCGACAGCGCCCTCACATACGAAATGTTTATGAACCTGGATTTTGTCGCTATGGCGGAGATTTTCATGACGCCTACCGCATCCCTTGCCGATATTGTCCTTCCAGTGGCGCACCAATACGAAATGAACGATATCGGCCACTACGGCATTGGACATGGGATGATACTTGCCCGACCGAAAATCGTCGATCCACCGCAAGAGTGCTGGCCAGACATGAAAATCATCAATGAACTGGGAAAGCGGATCTCTGAGCCTCAATATTGGCACGATGATTTTGAAGAGTTTCTGGAAGATGTTGTCAGACCAACGGGCCTTACTTACCCTGAATTCGCCGCCAAGGGGTTTCTGAAGGGGCCCGATCGTTTCAGGCTCTATGAGCAGAAGGGCTTCCGCACTCCAACGGGAAAGGTAGAACTGAAGTTAAGCACAGCGGAGAAGTTCAAATTGAAACCGCTCCCCGAATTCACCGGCCTGCCCGAAGAGGATGATCCCGATTACCCGCTGATCTTGATAAGCGCCAAGAGCCGCTATTATCTCCTTTCCTCCTATCGATGGGTGAAACGGCTTCGTCAAAAGCGGCCCTTCCCGATCGTCGAGATCCACCCTGACACGGCTGCTGCTTATGGGATCAGCGATGGTGACCAGGTCATCATTGCGACGAACTACGGCGAGATCATTCAAACGGCACGGGTTACCGACATCGTGCACCCGCGTGTAGTAAGTGCAGACCTGGGATGGTGGTTCCCTGAAGGAGATGCGGCCAAGCAGTTCGAATGGCGGAAATCGAACTTCAATATGCTCACCTCTATCGGGAAGCTGGGTAAGGAGTTCGGGACGCCAAACCTGAAAAACCTCCCTTGCAGAATACGAAAACAATGATGTTGGATCAGGCGATAGGAATTTGCTTTTCATAAGTTTCCGGGTATCACGTCAGAC
>JBELAB010000063.1:0-9827 GCA_049509275.1 Syntrophobacteraceae bacterium
CTTGAACGGTCATATCTATAAAGGTCCCAATGATCGCTATTTCAATGAGGAGGCAAACTTTGAAGACAACGGGCAGATATATCGAGGTTGGGTTAATTTCTTTTCTGATTTTCGCTTTTTTGAATTCTCCGGTCACGACCCGTGAGTCAGGATTCAATATGGCCCTTGCCGCTACCCAACCAGCCGCCGGACCCGAAGGGGATCAAAATGAACTGAAGGTGAACGATCCTTATGAACATTCTAACAGGCGAGTCTTCGACTTTAACGACGGCCTCTATTTTCACGTGTTAAAACCCGTAGCACGGGTGTATTCAGCCTGTTTACCGAACGATGTTCGCGAGGCGATCAGAAACGGGTTCCACAATATGGTTTTCCCCTCCCGTTTTATCAATTTTGTACTCCAGGCAAAAGGGGATAAAGCAGTAAATGAAGTAATCCGTTTCGTCATAAATTCGACGATGGGCATGGCCGGCTTGCTCGATTTTGCCCAAGCTCGGTTTGGACTACAAAACCATGAGTCGGATTTCGGTCAGACGCTTGCCCTTTGGGGCATTGGGTCAGGTCCGTTCCTGATTATCCCCGTGCTCGGCCCGTCAAATCCGAGAGACCTTTTCGGCTTCGCGGCGGATTCGGCTATGGACCCGCTATTCTGGGCCCCTTGGGACTGGTATGTGAGCATTGCTATTGAGACCGAAAAATACGTAAACCGTACTTCACTGCAAATCGGTCAATACGAGGAATTAAAAAAAGCTTCGCTCGATCCCTATATCGCCATGCGGGATGCTTATATCCAGTATAGGGCGCACATCCTGCAATAGCGCCCTTATATGCTTTCGTGAACACTGATTTGAGTTGTTGTTTCTGTTGATTTTTATTTCACACAAATTTAGAATGAAACGATCTGTGCTTTTGAGGTCGGTATTTGGGGTTTGCCGCAGAATCGGTCTTTCGCCTTGTAAGACGTTTCCGCAAGTTGCTCCAATAACGCACCAGGCTGGAATCTATCAATCATGTGAAAGGAATCTGTAATGGCGGAAGGTCGAGTAAAATGGTTCAACGAGCAAAAAGGGTATGGCTTTATCGAAATAGATGGCGCCCCGGATGTTTTCGTTCATTTCAGCGCCATTGAAGGCGAGGGTTTCAAGACCCTGAGCGAAGGCCAGGAAGTAGTTTTCGAGATAGAAAAGGGGCAGAAGGGACCACAAGCGGTCAATGTCAGAAAAGTCTAAGAAATGCTGCGAAGGTAATGGCGTAAGCCGGATTTGACTTATCGCTGAGGGGAGGCCGGTTCTTACCGGCCTTTTTGCTTTTACACCAAAGTCCTCAGTCCCGCCCCCTGCTTCCCGCTTCCCGCAGCAGGCCCGCGGCCGCGATCATGAACCATCGGAAACAAACGCCATCCCGGCTTGTTTGCAATCTTCAAGGGCCGTGGGATGGCACCGTATGGCCCCTTTTTCATCTATCTGCCGAAAACAGACTTCCCCTGCGTATTCCACGTCGATCGCGTCGAAGAAGTATCTTACGGTCAAAGCGGGACATTCGAACAACCGCTTGCCCCGAGTAGCACCCGCGCACAGGAAAAATCCCTTCCTGTCAGCGGGGGTCAACGGCGCATGACCCTCGGCTTTTCTCTTATACTTTCGCATATACATGGCCTGGCTGCGGTCCACGAGCAGCTTTGTCTGGCCGTTCAGCCCGTAAAAGTAGATGGGGCTCGAGATAACTATCCTTTCAGCCGTATCGAAAAAGGGGTAGACCTTCTGCATATCATCCTGCTGCACACAAACTCCATGTTCATCGCAATACCCGCAGGACTGGCAACCTGAAATTTTGAGGTCCCTGATATAGATTTTCTGCACGTCGACATCGGCGGCCGATAAAGCCCCCTCCAGAAAACTTTCCATCATGAGATCGGTGTTGCCGTCCTTCCTCGGTGATCCGAATATCGCCAACAAAAGCATCATATTCTCCTGCCAGAACACCCTGTAAGATTGTCTTTGCGGAAAGCATTTCAGCGTGCCCGGGCCGCATCATAAGTTTAGATGCTTTATCCACCCGAATATATCTTCTCTTTCGCCGTACTGGATTCCCAGGATTTCATCGTAAAACTTCTGGGCCCACACGCCCACTCTTCCATCGGAAATCCTGTACATCCGGTCGCGGTATGAGATTTCTCCAACCGGTGAAATTACCGCTGCGGTCCCGGAGGCAAAAATCTCCTCCATTTCGCCGGACTGGGCCGTCTCGATTACTTCGTCGATTGAAATCCGGCGCTCGGTCACCTTGAGGCCCCAGTGGCCGGCGAGCTGCATCACACAATTGCGGGTAACCCCCGGCAGGATCGAGCCGCCAAGAGGCGGAGTTATAAGTTCCTCGCCTATTCTGAAGAAGATGTTGCTTGTTCCCACTTCCTCGACATAGCGCCGTTCGACGGCATCCAGCCACAAAACCTGGGTGAAGCCCTTCTTCTTTGCGATTTCCGCCGCGTAGAGACTCGATGCATAGTTTGCCATCGTCTTGGCTTCGCCAACTCCACCCCGGACCGTCCGGACATATTCCTCCGTGACATATATCTTTACCGGGTTGAACCCTTCGGCATAATATGCGGCCACCGGACCGGTTATTATGAAATAGAGATAATCGTCGGCCGGACGCACGCCCAGGTGAGGTTCTGTGGCGATCATGGTGGGCCTTATGTAGAGCGACGAGCCAACGCTGTGTGGGACCCAGTCCTTGTCCAGCTTAAGGAGCTGTTCGGCGGCCCGCATTTGCAAGGCTGGATCGATCTCGGGCATGCACATCCTTCGCGCCGAACGATTGAAGCGCTCCCAGTTCTGGTCGGGCCTGAAGAGGCATATCTTGCCGTTTGGCCACCTGTATGCCTTCAGGCCTTCGAATATCCCCTGTCCGTAATGGAGCACCATTGCGGCCGGGTCCATCTCCAGGAGATGGTAAGGAACGATCCGGGCATTCTGCCATCCCTTTCCCGTCTTAAAATCCATCATAAACATGTGGTCGCTGAAAACGGTGCCGAAAACCAGGTTTTTTTCATCGGCAGGCTTTGGATGCCTTTTCGCCTGGTCAAGGGGGTGAACGGAAATGTCCATCTCAATACCTCCTGATTATTTCCACCAATGCCAAAGAGTAATTCGGAAGCGATTGCGCCGGCTCTTGAGCTCTTATTGCAGCGCGAAATGGGGTGAACGCAGAAAGCGGCTTATCTGCTTGCTGTAAAACTGGATAACAGCGCGGCCTTCGGTTCCCGGGTGCAATAGTTCCTCGTCTTCCTTATCTCCGCTAGCTCTCTTTACAATTATGTTCTTTTCGACATAAAGCCTGAGCGCATTGTCGAATGTTATCTTGGAAACGCACTCGGGCCTCTCGACCAGCCCCAGCTTCAGGTCTTTTTGACCTAACCCAAGGATCTTCTTAATGAAATCCTTTTCCGAAAGGCCCTTTTTCTGGAGATAGCGCAAGCCGCGCAAGACCAGCCAATAGCCCTCGAAATAGTTGCGCAGCAGTCCGTGAAACGCATGTGAGGCCGCCAGACCCTTGTGAGTTAAAATGAATGGCCGCTGACTTTCTTCAGCGCGGAGCACAAATTCCAGATCCTCATAGATATGGAGCACGTCCCCCACGAGATCTTCATCACTCAGTTCGTTGTCGTAAACGAACTCGAACTTAAAGAAGTTCTTCATGAAAGTTACGTCTTCAAGCACCTGACTCAAACTGAATCGGAAAGTCTGCTGGGCAAGGATCGAAGTCGAGACGTAGGCCGCAGGAAGCAGGAAGTGGATGATGTTGTTCTTGTAGAATTCGAGGGCCAGCCGCTTATTGTCCTCAAGGGTGAAAACCTCTTCTTCCAGATCATCGTCTTCGTCCTTGAGCTTGCCGATGAGCTTGCTGCGCTCCATATTGCGGAGCGAATCCTGAAGGCTTGCACCAAGGTTTTTCATAGTCTTGGAAAGCCCGACCTTGCGGGCTGCGATGAAGTCGTGAAATGTCTGGGATATTTCCAGAAACTCGGCTTTGGAAACCCCGTGGCGGGCCTGCGCCAGAAGGGCGGAGGCGGCCAGGGCGAAGGGCGTAACCATCGATTCCTGGTTTATATAATGTATGATCCGGTAAGCAAAATGGCGGTACATCGCATGGCGCTCTTTGGGGTCCATCTTGCCCACATCGTAGTTGTGGCTCTCAAGGTAGTCCCTGAGCGAAATAGGTTCCGCGAATCTGATGTACGCACGTCCGTATCGCTTCCGCATGACTCGCCGCACTTGCACGAGTTGGCCGAGGTTTTCCTTTTCCTTGGGTCCCCCGGTAATCTCTCTCAGATACGATTCCACCTCGGGAATACGATCGTAGCATATCGAGGTGGGCACAAAGACCAGATCGTTGCAAAAGCCTTCCTCGACTGCCTGAATGAGGATGGCCAACAATCCAAGCTTTGGCAGCACAAGTTTCCCTGTCCGGCTGCGGCCCCCCTCTATGAAGAATTCGATATTATGGCCCAGTTGGACCATTGTCTTTACATAGAGCGCGAAGACCTCGGCGTAGAACTTCATCCCCTTGAAGGTGCGGCGTATGAAAAAGGCCCCGCCCAGGCGAAAAATCGGCCCCAGAGGCCAGAAGGCAAGGTTCTTTCCCGCTGCTATGAAAGGCGAGTAGAGGTTGTTTGCATACAGAAGCTGAGAGAGCAGGAGGTAGTCCATGTGGCTCTTATGACATGGAACATATACGAGCGTGTGCTGGCGGGCTGCGCGCTTGACTTTCTGCAGGCTTTCGGAATCCATCTCGACGCCGTCGAACACATTGTTCCAGACCCAGTTGAAGATCTTGGCCGCAATCTGAATGAAGGTGACGTTGTAGGTGGCGGCGATCTCATCGAGGTAACTGTCGGCCTCCAGCCGCACTTTCCAGATTTCCTGAGAGGTGGAGCGGGCACGCCGCTGCATCAGGGCCTCGAGCTTCGGATGGTGGAGAATTATCTCCTTCATCTCCAGCTTGCTTTCGGTGATCGGGCCCACAACCGCCCTTTTGATTTCATCAACCGAATCGATCAGGGTGCGGCGAAGTTCGAAAATCTGTTTGCGTTTTTCCCAGAGGTCTTTGGACAGCCCGGGCAATATTTCCAGCACGTTCAGCGGCTCCCCGGTCTCCATTACCGCGTAGGGATTGCCTCGGATAGAGGAAAGCATCTTCCGTAAAAAACCGAAAGGTTTCTTCTGGCCCAGGAAAAACTCCAGGGGCCCCCATCTCTGACGCCCCTCCGGACGCCTGCTGTACAAAAGCACCAGAGGCACGATAAAAATCGGCCGATCGCATGTTTTCTGGATATCTATCAGATGCTCCAGCGGATCGTTTCCCACAAGGACCGTGCTGCGATAGTAGCCCCGCTTGCCGACAAGAGAAAACACACCGGACTCGCCTGCCTTGATCTTTTCGGCGTAGTAGCCCCCGGCGTAAGGGTCCGGGAAACAACCGTGGCGCACCAGATAGACGCAGTGGTAGACGAGGGTCTTTATCCCGTGCCATCGGGCCTGCCAAAAGTAGGGATGATGGTCAAACATGAATACGGGAGAGGGCAGGCCAAGTTGATGCAATCGCATGCTGACATAGACGAAGTCGATCTGCGATGACTCTTTCATGGCATAGACTATGCCGCCCTTACCGGCCAGGTCCTCGAGGGATTTCTGCTGGTCTTCGGGAACGGTGATATGGCGCACCATTCGCTCAAACCATTTCTGGAGGATAAATCGAGGTTTTATATCCACGGAATAGCCGTAAGGGTCCCCGCGGAACATGTCTGAGGTTTTCGAGCCCATTCGTTTCAGCCAGTAGATCACGATCTGTCAGTCTTCCTCCTGAACCGGGATATATAAATTTAGCAGACTAACAAAAATAACACTCAAAAACCAAACCTTTTTCAAAGAAATCGAGGCTGGAGGGCTGAATATGCGGATGCGGGCCACCCACCTCTCGGAGCGTGGGGTTTGTTCAGACGCAGTCCAACGCGGGCCGGCGGCATTTTCCACGTTAAAGCCGCTCGGCATCGCTCAGAGCGGCCCTTCCTCTGCCGTTCCAGGGCGCAAAGCGTGCAAGAAGCAAAATGCCGGGAACGGCGCCCAGAACGCTCAAAGCGAAGAAAACAGGCCATCCAAGCGCCTGCGCAATAGCCCCTGTAGGCGCGCCCGCAACGATCCTGCCAACTGCCATAAAACTTGTCAGCAGTGCATACTGGGTCGCCGTGAAACGCTTGTCGCAAAGGCTCATCATGAAGGCGATAAAGGCCGCGTCACCCATCCCTACGCATATGTTCTCGATCCCGATTGCGGTAATCATCGCAGGGTAGCTTTTTCCGATCAGGGCGAGCGCCGTAAAAGAGAAGTTGGACAGGGCCTGCAGGAAACCAAAAACCCAAAGAGAGCGGTTTATGCCGATTTTGGATACGATGCTCCCGCCCACCAGAGTGCCCACAATCGTGCTGATCAGCCCGAAGACCTTGTTCACCATACCGACATCTGAACGGCTGAAACCGATATCGAGCAAAAAAGGGGTTGTCATCGCCCCGGCCATGACGTTTCCCAGCCTGTAAATCAATATGAAAAACAGCATCTCGACTGCACCCGAGCGTTTGAAGTAACCGGTGAGCGGCCCCCAGACCGCCTCTTTGAGGCTTTTAGGAGGGGTTACCCTGATTTCGGGCTCGGGAGCTGCAAGCGTAAAAAGCGTGTTCACAAGCATCACGGCGGCCATCAGGCTATAAACGGTGCGCCAGGGAACGTGATCGGACAGAATCAGCGCGAGCGCCCCGGAAACCAGAATGGCCGAACGGTAGCCAACGACCGCTGTGGCTGCCCCCGGCCCCAGTTCCGTTTCGCGCAAAACATCAGCCCTGTAGGCGTCGATCGCGATGTCCTGGCTGGCGCTGAGAAAAGCTGTGACAAGGGCCGCAAGACCAACGTAGGCGGGGAAAGAACCGGGGGAGGAACAGCCTAGAAAAAGGATTGCGACGGCCAGCAGGATTTGAATCGAAACGATCCAACCGCGCCTTCTTCCCAGCCACGGCGGGCTGAACCGGTCCATGAGCGGCGCCCAGAACACTTTCAGGGCATAGGGCAGACCGACCAGTGAAAAGGCGCCTACAATGCTGAGGTCAACCTTTTCCGACACGAGCCATGCCTGGAGCGTCGAAGCCGTGAGCGCAAGGGGAAGTCCCGAGGAAAAACCCAGGCCGATCAGGCTCAAGACCCGCCTGTTGCCGTAAATTTTGAGCCAATTGCCCATTATTAAACCTACTTTACCTTCGTTTCGCAGATCCGGGGTGTGGGCAATGTATATGATATGGCAGGCCGGGACAATTGAAATATCCATTTACCTGCAAGCCTGCTCGTGGTTAATTTAGACCTTTCGCAATCCTTTTTCGGAGATTTCATGCTTTCGTTAAACGGCTTCGCCAGGAAATGGAAACTCGACCCTGCTCCCCTGGGGCCTGTTGATCGCGAGTACCCCTTCAGGTTGAATTCCTATTTCGAGGGGCTTATTCGAAGCCCCGGGGACGCTGTCTGGAAACAGGTAGTCCCCGATACAAAAGAGATTTCGGATCCTTCCGGTTTTGAGGACCCGCTGTGCGAAGAGGGCCTTGCGCCTGTTCCAAACCTGGTTCACAGGTATCCGAATCGCGTGCTGTGGCTGGTGAGCGACCAGTGCGCAGTCCATTGCAGGTTCTGCACACGTAAGAGGAAATGGCGGAGCGGCCATTGGCCGGCGCTGGAAACCGGGGCGCCCCCGGACCTTGCGCCTGCCCTGGACTACATCGCGAGAAATGAACAAATCCACGACGTGCTCCTGTCGGGCGGCGACCCTCTTCTGCTTGCCCCGGAGCATCTTCGGGAGATTCTGAGCAGGCTGCGGGAGATCAGGCACGTGCAGATAATCAGGGTCGGAAGCCGGGTCCCCTGCGCTCTTCCCCAATGGATCACTCCGCAACTGGCGGCTATGCTTTCGCAGTTTCACCCCCTTTTCGTAAATATTCATTTCAATCATCCCGCCGAACTTACGGCCGACTCGCAGCGGGCCTGCGCGATACTGGCCGGCGCAGGCATCCCCCTCGGCAGCCAGACTGTCCTTCTGCGCGGCGTAAACGACGGCGAAGCCGTCCTCGCCGAGCTGTTTCACGGGCTGCTTTCCTTTCGGGTCCGCCCCTATTACCTGATGCAGATGGACCTGGCCAGGAGCACGGCCCACTTCAGGACCCCAATCAGCACCGGCCTCCGAATCCTTCGCAAACTTCGAAACAGGATTTCAGGGCCGGCGATGCCCCATTTCGTCGTCGATCTGCCGGGTGGTAGAGGGAAAATGCCGCTTTTGCCCAACATGATCCGGGAAATCGGCGGCGGCAGGATGATCGTCCAAAACTACCTGGGAGAATTGTGCCATTACCCGCTTCTTGACGGAGAGGAACATGGGCTGAGAGCGGAGATCGGGCGGCGGATGCCGGCCGGCCCCCATGAGTAGCCCGGCCCAACACCGATCGAAGTATGTTCAGGTTGTTATAGCGACTTAGCGCTTCTGTATCCTGAGATTGATTTGAAGTATTCTCTGTCATAATATCGGAAACACCTTCTCCAAAATATAGCCTACGCCCAGCAGCAACTGTGTTACCAGGATAAACATTACGTTACTGCGTAGAGCCGGAACCAGCTTGCTCATATCCTTGTATTCTTTCGACCCCTTCATGGCTTTTATAGCCAGCGGCAGAGTCAACAAAACTATCAGGCAATAAACCGGCATTACGACACTACCGGATATAACGGTAGCCAGTACACAACCAACAATCCAGATATAAACCGATATCGTCGCTATCCTGAAAAATTTGCCGGCAGCTTCCATGCCAAATACAACGGGGGTCGTCTTCCTGCCACCCTTTTTATCCGCTTCCACATCGGGAAACTCGTTCAACAGGAGAAGATTGTGCACTAAGATACCGCTGGGTATCGAGGCAATCAGGACTGCCCAATCGTATTCACCTGTCTGCACAAAATAGAAACCCAGTATGGGTAATATGCCCAGCCCCAACCCCGGGGACCACTCAGGCCAGCGGGTTTTTAATATCACCGGCGTATAGAAAACCAGACACAGAGCTGCTACAACTAAAAGCGGTATCAACTGCCAGCCGCTTACGATTACAAAAAAGATGCCTATTATCAGGGCTGCCAGCGAGGTGACAACCCCAACCCAGAGAGCATGCTTTAGCGGGAGTTTCCCCTCGGGGACAAGCCCGCTCCCCCCGCTGAAAGGGGTTCTCTTGACGTTTAAATCGATACCGCTCTTGTAATCGAAATAATCGTTTATTGCATTAGCGCTGCCGTGAGTCAATACCAGTCCGAAACCGGCAAGCAGTGCGTATCCAAGATTGAAAGAGCCGTAGTACCATGCAACCGCAGTTCCAAGAAAGGCAAGAACAACAGAGAGAAAAAGGAATTGGGGTCTGGTTTCCTTAAACCACAGAATTAATTTTGCCATAAAATTTCCTTCAGCCGGAACAATGCCTCAAGCCGTGCGCTATGCATCCGAACCGCATCTTCGGGCAGGATTCTGCCAGAAAAAACTCCTTAAACAACCCCAAAGCCGGCAAAACAATACGATTTCCCAATTGAACAAGCAAGTGATACCTCTGTCAATGGGACCGGTTTTTGCCACTTCAGGACGCACTCCACAATTCGCCCGTCCAAGAGACAGCCGCAGACATCACAAAGGAATTGAATGGACCTTCCGGTGGTTCCAGGAGGTTTTTCGGGTGTAGCCCGGGTGCAAAATGCGCGCATCCC
>JBELAB010000064.1:0-14880 GCA_049509275.1 Syntrophobacteraceae bacterium
TGGTCTCGCTTCGCGGGGCTTCGCCCCTGCTTCGCTTGTGAAGTGGTCTTGCCCGGCCTCCCTTAGCGACGTGTGAGCGCGTAGCGCGGAGGCCGACCGCTCATTCTCGACAGCCCGCCCACCCACCCGCGAGACGGGGCGGGAGCGGGATGCCTTGAGTATGATCATATCTGTGTGGATTCCCTCTACCGGTGGAGGAAAGCATCCGGCACAAATCACAGTGACCCTATTCCTATGAGTTGGTTTCGTCAACTTGATACAGCACCCCCCCGCCTGTCAAACTCCACAGCCCGCCCACCTACCCGCGATGCGGCTTGGTTTTAGACCATTTTCCATTAAAGAGTTTTTGCGGTCCATCCGATTCATCTAGTGGCGGCCAATCTGCAAAGGGCGGCTTTTTGCAAAAATCCGGCAAATCCGAACATCCAGCCGGACAATGAATATAATGTTCCACTCCAAAATGGGGAGATCATTTCTGCATGGATTCTGTAAACTTCAGGTTTAAGCATGCTTCCGGACCAGGACCTTCTGAGGTTTCCACTGCCATACGGCTGCTGGGAGCAATTGCCCTTATCCTGGCGGTTTGCGGCAACGGCGGTTGCATGGCGTCACAGATGAGGGCCACCCCGAACCGGCCGGTCGATGCGAGTATGACAGTCTTTACCAGTGCCTCAATCGAACAGCACACGATGGATAGTGTTTGCCTATTCCCCTGCACCTCGCCCCCTGAGATGGCCGCAGCCGCACAGTGGATCACGACCGCTTTTCAGACCAGGCTTGTCCAAAGACGCCCTTTTCGGGAGATCCGGATCCTGCCCTGTGAGGTCAAGTCGGATTCGGAGGCATTATGGTACGCCAGAAACGAGGGGTGCACAATTGCAATGTGCCCGTCACTGCTCTATATGATGGACGGAACCGGAGCTATGACTACTGAGCTTGCAGTACGCACCCGGATACTGGACGCCCGAACGGGTCGAGTCCTCTGGGACCTCAAACAAAACGCGCGGTCCCAACCGGGCTACGACGTCGATCTCTGTTGGAATACCATCACGGGCGGACCCGCACAGAGGTGCCTCGCGATGGCCGATTGTTTGGCTCAACGTTTTGCCCAATACCTGGTTGGGCCGATCGAGAAAGAGAAGTAGGAAGCAGCATGGTGCGACAATAAACGATCGGGTTCAGTGGAGACAGTGGTGAGCACAACTACGGGAGAAATTCAGCCGATCCTGAGTGTGCCATGGGTTGCCCAGGAGACCCAGCCCAAAGAGGCCCAGTCAGTACCGCCCGTCATCAGGGCCGAAGGCGGCAGCGCTCCAGAAGTTGGGGATTTTGGAGCTAACAGCGGCGCCAACTTTTCCGCTCCGCCCCCGGAATTTTCCGCTGAAGTCGTCGAGCAGATACAATTTTTCCTAAAGGAGAACATGGGCATCGAGCTCAACTTCATCGCAGACGCGGACGGCAGGACCGTCGTGGAGGTTCTTGACAGCAACGCCGGCAAGGTGATCCGCAGGATGCCGCCGGAAAAGGTTTCGCTTTTTTGCAACAAAATCGAAAAGCTCAGGGGTATTCTATTTGATGGCCAGGCATAGAACCTTGTGGTAGGGTAAAAGCATGAAGGCAAAATCCGAGACGGCAGCACGGGTCCTTTTGGCCGATGACGATGAAATCTTCCTCGAGATTTTAGCCGAAACGGTCGAGGAAGCCGGAGGGGAAGTTGAGCTTGCTTCCGACGGCGTGGCCGCTCTGGAACGGTTGTCGGCCGGCGATTTCGATATTCTCATCTCTGACCTGAATATGCCTCGGATGGATGGTTTGACCTTGCTGAGGCAGGTTAGAGCACTCTATCCCCACATTCTGAGCATTCTGATAACCGGATTCGGAAGTCTGGAGTCGGCTATCCAAGCCCTGCGGCTTGGAGCTTACGACTATATACAGAAGCCTTTCATGGTGGAGCATGTGACCGCAACGATCCGAAACGCTGTAGACCGGGTCAAAACCTATAAGGAGAGGGCTGAACTGCTTTTGGAAATAGAAAATCTTCAAGGCAAGATCTGTTCTCTTGAAGAAAAACGCCTTTCGGAATCCAAGGTTTACGACAGCTCGGGCAATCTGATAAAAGGACCTCTACTGGAGAGTCTACCGAAATTTCGGGCTGATGCTTTTCTGGAAAAACCGCTTGGAGATGCGAATCGAACCCTTGTCGCCCTCCAAGCGCTCAAGGGTCTCAAGCGCGACGGCATAATTTCAGATTTGGAACTCAACAAACTTAAGCAGATCATTATCAGCAGATAGAGTCCGGCAGGTTATGAAAATTTTGATCGTGGAAGATGATGTAGTGCTCGGTGAGCTTCTGGAGGAACGCCTGTTGCATCTGGAGCACGAGCGAGTGCGGGTTTGCCTGACCGGACGGGAAGCCTTTGAGGTGATCAACGAGGAAGCATTCGATTGCGTGTTTGTAGACATGGGCCTGCCCGACATGGACGGGCTTGAGCTTCTGGGCGCAATAAAGGAGCGCGATCACGGCCTTCCGGTAGTCATGATGAGCGGCTTTCCAACCACGGACCAGACGATCGAGGCCATGCGCAAAGGGGCTTCGGATTTCCTCACCAAACCGTTCACGCTCCAGGACGTAGCTTTCGCACTGCAATGCATCAAACAGGAAAGACAACTGCTGATGCAAAATTTCAGCCTTCAGCTCGAAATACAGGCGCGCAAGGAACTGGAGGAGGTAAACCGCAAACTCGAGCGTAGAGTTAACGAGCAGACCAGGCTGTTCAGTATCTCGAAGGAAATAGACGAAATCCACTCAAGCGACGATCTTTATCCACGAATAGTCCACCTGGCCTCCTCATTCGAATCGGTCGAAAAGGTAATCTTTTTTCTGGTGCCCCAGGACAGAAGCAGCCTTGTGAGTATTGCCAACTGCGGATGGGACCCCGGTGATTGCTGGCCTCAAAAAATAGAGCTCTCAAAGGAGCGGAGCCGGGAATTGCTTGGAAATGGCGCAAGTCATACCATCATTGTTCCCGGTGAAATCCAACGCTTTTTTGAAAACGCACCCCAAACATACAGGATTCTTTCCTGCTGGCCGATGCGTATCCGGAAGGAACCATTCGGTCTCCTGATGGCTTTCCACAAAAACGGCAGCCCGTTACCCTCAGAAGAGACGCGGCTTCTTGATTTCCTGATCACAAAGGCATCTTTGGCCGTCGAGAATATGGCACTTTACGAAAACCTGTTCAGCAACTTTTATGGAATATTGAAATCGCTCGTGAATGCGCTGGAAGCCAAAGATCTCTATAGCGGAAAACATTCTGAAAGAGTAACCCGTTATGCAAAGGAGGCAGCCAGAATCCTTGGCTGCTCGGGGGCTCAACTCGAGACCGTGCAGACCGTGGGCTATCTTCATGATATCGGTAAGATAGGGATTTGCGACAGTATTTTGAATAAACCGGGGCCCCTGTCCATTGATGAGTACGAAATTGTAAAACAACACCCTTCGATTGGGGATACGATCGTGTCCGAGTTGGGTCTGAGCTCTGAGGAAAGGTCTATAATAAGACATCATCACGAGAGGTGGGACGGGGCCGGCTACCCTGACGGCCTATCCGGTGAACAGATCCCTCCGCTTGCAAGAGTATTGAGTATCGCCGACGCTTATGACGCAATGACGTCAAAACGGGCCTATCGCGATGCCATGTCGCGCGACGGGGCCCGTGCCGAGTTGCTGAAAAACCGCGGCAAGCAGTTCGATCCGTCGGCCCTGGACGCGTTTCTCGAAGTTGTGTAAAAGATCTCGCCCAACGAGGGACAAAGCCAAATAATGCTCATTATTTGATAAACGCAAAAGAACGAAAAGTATGGCTGCCGGAAAACCCTCAACAAGTGAGCAAATCCTCATCGAACGATGCATCAGCGCTATGCATGAAATGGACCGGTCCAATTACTCTGGCAAGTTCGTACAGGGATTTGTGCATAACGCCAATGGACCTCTTCAGAACCTTACCTTGCTCACAGAGATGCTAATATCCGGCATGGAGCTTCAGGATCGCCTATTTAAGAGCACTTGCGGCGAAAACCAGCAATGGTCCGAACTTCTGGGCAAACAGCAAAAGCGGCTGGCTCAGATGCGCGAACAAATATCCAATCTGGCTGCAGACTTGCGCGAATTCATGCAGCTTTATGAAATTGAGATGTGCGGGACGGAAATAGACATTAATGCTATTCTGGCAAGGATGTCGAAAGTGTTCCGGTCCGATCTGTTCTTCAAACACCAGGTTAAATACGAGCTGCGCCTGGCAAAAAACCTCCCCCACATAAAGGCCCTCGGCAGGGACCTCGTTCCAGCCGTCTTCCACCTCTTCCAGAACGCCATAACAGCCCTCAAGGAATCGCCGAAGAAGGAATTGATCGCTGAGTCCTGCATGCAGGCCGGGGAGATAGTCGTCAGAATAACTGATTCAGGTCTCGGGCCACCCGAAGAGTTGCATCCGGACACCCTTTTCGACCTGTTCGAATCGAGATGGCAGAATCATGACAGTAAAGCGGCGTGCGCAGACCCGCATCTCGGATTTGGACTCTATGCGGCAAGGCAGCTCCTTCTGCCTTACGGGTTTAGCGTCAGCCTTGAAAGAACCGCCCAGGGAACTTCAGCGCTAATACGCATGCCTCTGCAAAATAAACCGGCATAAAATTCCACCCGCCGGAAATTCTTTCCCTGATCTCCTTTTCATGACGCCAGTCGGAGTTTGAAAGGCAGAGGCGGCAAACAGGCAGGTTGCGATAACCAATGTGCAGACACCCGGCTTTCAATAATCAGAGCTCGGCCTTCGGATTTCCGCCTTCCACTCTTCAATTCCGCCTCTTTTGGCAAGATATTTGCTTAAGATTATCCCGACTCTAAATTCTATTGTTTTTACTGAAGGGAGGTTGACTGAAGCCCTATGAGAATAGATGAGATCCAGGGCCAGCAAGCTGTGCAGGAAAGCAAACAGTCAAAAGGGCCTCAGAGCGGCAGCAGTGATGATGCCTTCGCCCTGCTCCTTCAGAGTGAGATAGCGGGACCGGGGGAACAGAGTGCTCCGGGTGGCGTCGTTTGCGCGCCAATTAGCGCGCCCGGTCCTGGGACCCAATCGCTGAGCGGCAATTTAGCGCAGGCATCCGAAGTGTCCCAGGCGATTTCTGCTGTCAATGGCGTCCTCACACAGTTCGACTCACTGCAAAATGCGCTGCAGACAAACAAGTCTCCTAAGGAAATCAATGCGACATGGCCGAAGACTTGAAGGTCAGCGCATATATGGAATCGGTTAAATGGAGGCGGGGCGACTATTTGTAAGATCCCGGGGGCAGGTGTTTCACACGCATCGGAGGCTAAAATGAAAGGGAGCGCATTTGTCTTTATCATCCTCATTTCGGCCTTCCTGCTTGCGGGATGGCTGGCGCCCATAGCTTCCAATGCGGACGAGTCCGGAACACCATTGAAAATTAAAAGCCTGCAAAATCGGATCAGTCCGCCTCCCTGCCAGCTCCTGGCGGATCGTACCGACACGAAAGACGAAATTGTATATGGTACCGATCCCGCGATGGAACGGACAATGGAAGAACGGGCAAGGGAGGAAAAGGAAAAGGAAGAGAAATCATGGATTATGCTGCAGCATATGAATCTTAATAAATATAACGGAAGAAGTCCCAAATCTACCCAGCCGGACAACGCGCCGCCAAAATAAGGCGGGCTTTTTCCGCAAACCCCCCATTCAAATTACTGGCTTCCACCCCCCAAAATACAGTAAACTCCCCGCTTTTAGTCTTACCTGCAGACCTTAGAAGAGGGAAATTGCAAATGTGCCCATTTTTCCTTTTCCTCTTTATGCCAATAAATCTGATACGAGGTTTGCTAATGGATCAAAGTCGAGGAAGTAATGGCTTCCCGTGGTCCGAATGGATGGAATCAGCGCCCGGCCTGTGGTTCTCCGCCGCTCAAAGCTGGCAGGAATTGTCCACTTCTATGGCTGGTGGTTCTCGGACCGAGGAATGCATGAAGGCATCGCTGTCGATCTGGCGGGCTTTTCTGCTGCCGTGGACAGGCGTGCAAAGCTCCGAAGCAAAAGAGTCCCATCAGCCCTCTTTTGACATGATCCAGGCGATTATGCAGGTGATGGGGCTCGGGGGGCTTAACCAGGAAATATTCAGGTGGCTGTGGAACAAGGGTGAAGTCACGGGCCAGGGCTTCGAAAAGTTCCAGCACGAGGCTGTCAAAGCATGGACGGCCATTCACGAAAAAGGAATTCAGCCCCTGCTGAAAATCCCCCAGGTTGGACTCACGCGGGTTCATCAGGAAAAAATCAATCGGCTTGCTGACAAGTTCAATGCATATCAGGCGGCCGTTTGGGAATTTCAAATGTTGCTCTCCGTTCCCATGGAAAAGTCGTTTGCCGATATGAAGGAGCAACTCGGCAGACCATCGGAAAAAGGTGAGCCGGCGGAGGATCCTAAAATCTAGTACTCAACGTGGATCAAAGCCCTCGATAATCATTATATGTCGCTCTTCAGATCGCAGGAATACCGCTTGGCCCTTTCCCGGCTGCTCAACGAGACGGCCGCTTTAAGGATGACGGGAAACGATGTGCTGATGGAGTTCCTTGAATTCTTTCCGATTCCCACCAACAAGTAGATGGATGAGTTCTATAAAGAACTCTACACGCTTAAGAAGCAGGCCAAAGAGGCCGCCAAAAAAATCAGCAAAATGGAATCTGCACTGGCAAAAAAGGATATCTAATGAACGTTTGGCAAATGGCTGTCAGCGATATCATGGCCAAGTGGCTCGAAGGCGTTGAGAAGTCCCGCGAGCGCATCCTCAAATCCAAAGAAGCGTTGTTCGGCTCACTCGATACGGAAATTGCCAAAACGCCCTATGAGGTTGTCTACGAGGAAGACCGCATCAAACTCAAGCATTACCATCCGGTCTCTGACAAACAGGTCGAGACCCCGCTGCTCATTGTCTACGCCTTGATCAATCGCGAGACGATGCTCGATCTGCAACCGGGAAGAAGTGTAGTGGAACACTTCATGAATATGGGAGTCGATGTTTACATGATCGATTGGGGTTATCCTACCCGAAAAGACCGCTACCTGACCATCGACGACCATGTAAACGGATACATGGACAATGTGGTTGATTTCATATGCGGCCGGCACGGGATCCGGAAAGTCAACCTGATGGGAATATGCATGGGCGGAACATTTGCGATCATATATTCGGCCCTGCATCCGGAAAAGATAAAGAACCTCATTACCACCGTGGCGCCGAGCAATTTCGAGACCGACCAGGGGCTTTTGCATATCTGGACCAGGGAAATGGACCTGGGGAGAATGATAGAGGCGTATGGCAACATGCAGGGGGACCGGCTCAATATGTGCTTTCTGCTCCTCAATCCCGCGAGGCTGGTGATCGACAAGTACATCGGTTTTTTTGAAAACATGGACAATAAGGAGTTCATTGAAAACTTCGTACGTATGGAAAAGTGGATCTTCGACAGTCCGGACGTTCCCGGCGAAACCATTCGGCAGTTTGTCAAGGATTGTTACCAAAAGAATCTGCTGATTCAGAGCAGGATGGTAGTCGGAGGAAACCGGGTCGATCTGAAAAACATCACCATGCCTTTGCTCAATATCTACGCCAAATATGACCACCTGGTGCCGCCGGGCGCCTGCGAGTTGCTTACAAGCAAGGTGGGGACCCGGGACGCCGAGGACCTTTGCCTCGAAACGGGCCATATCGGGATCTACGTAAGCTCCAAATCTCAGAAACAATTTACGCCCAAGATCGTCGAGTGGCTAAAGCAAAGAGAAGGCGCCCCGGAGAGCGAATCAAACGTCGGTGCCGCAACCTTGCCGGCAACGGCCTCAAAACCTAAATCGAGGTAAGCGGCCTCAAAAGCCGAATCTGTATCGGAGCACCGGCCGGACAAAAAGGCGATGACCCGTAAAACTGCTGCCGCATCAAAAGCTTCGCCGAAAAAGAAAAAGGCCCCCATGGAAACCCGGACATCCGCCTGGAAAGAAACCGGGTAATCATCGGTTTGATACCAAGTTTTGTCCTGATCGCAAATTGGCCTCAGCTCATGAGGCTTTCGGCAATATTTTGCCGATCGCGCGCAAAAATAGGCCCCTTCCTCGCCATTGATCGCTCCAAGATGCCTCTTGCTCTTAAAACCTGAACTCGTTTAGCATTGCCAAGATAGGGTTCTCACGACTTTGACGTGGTCCTGGACCAACGGGGGAGGACTTGTTTTTCGTGAGTAACACCGTCTAAAATGTTATCTTTTCGCGTGAGTGCCGTCCAATACCCGGGGCTGGGGAACCAGACCATCAACTGCGGGGAAAGAGGTGTGTCCTTGAAATTGCAAAAACCAGTCTCATTGACATGTCACTTGTATGTTCAGTTGCTAAATCATGACGAAACGGTGCAATCCGGACAGCCCCAGAGAGGAGTCGATTCGATCTTTCGCATTTATCATACCACCAACTGGCTCCCCCCAATATCCAACATGCCGGGTCTCAAACTCTTCGGGCCGAGTTCGGCAGGCTGCCATTTTGTTGATCTGATGCAACTCCTTGCCTTTCTCCTGCTCGTAAAGATGGTTATTGAGAGGTTTGTTCGATGAAGTGGGCAAAGATTTTGGCATATGGATTGGTTATTCTGATTTCCAGCTTCCTGTTACTCTACAATTTGGATGATCGTCTCCTTTGGGGTGACGAAGCGGAAACTGCACTTCTCGCCGTCAACATCACCAAGACCGGCTTACCTAAAGTCACCGACGGCAAGAATGAGATCACTCTTTACGGCATGGGAATTGACTCGAACGGAGACCACATCTGGACCCATCGCCCTTTTTTGGATCAGTATCTGACTGCGGTATCCTTTCTCACGTTTGGCAAGAACACCTTTGCAGCGAGATTCCCTTTTGCTCTGATTGGCATTCTTACCATAGCCCTGTTGGCTGCTGTCACGTATCGCATCTATAATGATCGCTGCATCGCCTTAATGACAGCCTTGCTGCTAGGCAGTAACATTGTATTCTTATTGCACGTCAGGCAATGTCGATATTACGCTATCATCATGTTCCTGCAAGTCGTCTTTTTTTACGGCTATCACCGGCTGATAAACCGCCAAGCAGTTTCAGGTTCCATTCTTATCTCTGTAGCGCTTGTTGGCCAATTTTATTGTAACTACATTGTAATAGTAGGTAATATCATAGGATTAATGCTTATTTCGCTTTACTTTATAAAAAGAAGATTATTTATATTGTATAATGTATTAATTAGTATATTTATTCTCGCTATATGTTCAGCTCCTTGGCTAATGTATGCTAAACCATTTAATCAAGCATCAGCTATCGGTCTGCATTATTTTTGGGAGGACCTGTGGTATTATACTTCCGTAGTCCATTATTATGCTATTCCGCTAGTCATATTACTTATACCTCTATTGCTATTTGTCAAAGCTATGGTTACTAATAAACTTAATGGTTTTAAGTGTGTTGCCAAAGAGTCTGAACTATTAATATGGATACTAATACCGAGTACTATCTTGTTTCTTTCATGTGTGTCGTTAAGGTCTATGCGATATATCATTCCTTTGCTTCCGTTATCTGCTGTGATTACCGCCAGTATTCTTACATATCATGTTTCGCGCAAATCTATTAGATATACATTATTCACTGTGCTTTGTTTCACCAATGTTATTTCCGCCCTCACTGTGGGCAACCTGAACCCAGGTACGCTGTTACGCATACCGATTGTGGAATTTGTAAAAGAAATTACTCAAAGCTATCAGGATCGTCTTTCTGATGTCGTTTCCTATTTGAAGCAAAATGGAAATCCCGAACAGAGTGTACTTGTAAGCGACCCTGAATTTCCTTTGATTTTTTATACTGAAATGCGCATTATCGATTTTCGTTTAGCACAACGGGATCGATTGCGGGAACTGCCAGACTGGATTCTCAGTACGAGCGCTTCAGGAGTCGTGGAAATGCCACCCCTTGGGATTAAAGAAAACATTGCACCCAGATATGAGACAATCTATTTGCGGGTGCATGATTCCAAACGCGGTGGCGGCATCCCAGAGCCAGGGGTGCGTGAATCATTTACGACGGATCGATTCACCGAAATGAAGATTTACAGAAAAAAGTGATAAATAATATAGGCTTCTATCGGCTGAATCGCCGTCCGTGGTGGTTGTCGAACGAGTGTCGCGGTAAAAAACCAACCGCTTGACAGCGTTTTTAAGATATGCAAAAGGACGTGAGTGAAACAGGAGCCAATCTGAATTCGAGTGCAGGGCACGCTCCAGCGGCATCCGAAAAGCGAGCGAATGCATTGCCTGTTTAGGGGCTGCCGGTACAACCGGGTGAAACTTTGGTATAGCTTATGTTCAGAGACAAAAAAGTCGTCGTGGTAATGCCGGCCTACAACGCCGAAAAGACGTTGCGGCAGACCCATTCGGAGGTGTTGGCCCAGGACTGCGTCGATTTGATTATCATCGTGGATGATGTCAGTCATGACAGGACGATCGAGATCGCAAGAGGCCTTTCGAAGACCAGTGTGTATGCCCACGAGAGCAACAGGGGCTACGGCGGCAATCAGAAGACCTGCTACAGACACGCGCTGGAGGAGGGAGGAGACATCGTCATCATGGTCCATCCCGACTATCAGTACACCCCAAAACTCATTCCCGCTTTCGCTTCAATGATCGGAAACGGTCTCTACCATTGCGTCCTCGGATCGAGGATTCTCGGGGGCTACGCCCTCAAAGGGGGTATGCCTCTGTGGAAGTATGTAGCCAACAGGACCCTCACCCTTGCCGAGAACCTTCTTATGGGCGCAAAGCTTTCAGAGTATCATACGGGCTACCGGGGCTTTTCACGCGAGTTGCTCGAGAAAGTCCCCTTCCATGCGAACTCGGACGATTTTGTTTTCGACAATCAGATGATCGCCCAGATCCTCTGGCTTGGGTACACGGTTGCCGAAGTAAGCTGCCCGACCAGGTATTTCAACGAGGCGTCCTCCATAAACTTCGGGCGAAGTGTTATATATGGAGCCGGTTGCCTCAAAACGGCATGTGAGTATCGCCTGGCGAAAATGAAACTCATTGACTCGAGGCTTTTTAACTACGATCACGGATAGGCGGAAAAAGAGTCAAATGCTCCACCCTGGCGCGGTGGCCGCAGTGTGATGGAAATTGTGATTGAATGGCAGAACCCGGTAAAATAATGAAGATCGGCCGTCGCAGCACACTTGTCAAAGCGCTCATTCTGCTGGCTCTGGCAGGGATTGCGATTGGTCTCGTGAAGATTTTACCCATAAAAGCATACCTCGGACCCGATCATTTCCAAAGGATCATCGGTCAAGCCGGTCTAATGGGTCCAGCCCTTCTTGTGATCTTCTGCGCGTTTGGCACGTGTCTTTTTATCCCGGTGACGGTTTTTGTCGCGGTTGGTGCGGCCTTGTTCGGGCCTTACCTGGCCTTTGCCTGCGTGTGCCCGGGCGCCCTTGCAGGGGCGGTGATCTCCTATCTTACTGCCCGCAGGCTGGGAAGGCAGTTCGTCTATCCCCTTATCGGAGACAGGCTGAGGAACTACGACGGCCTGATCGAACGCAATGGCTTCAAAGCCGTGCTTTTCCTCCGGCTGATGTTTGTGCCCTTCGCGCCCGTGAACTACGGCGCGGGACTGACGAAGGTCCGGTTTTGGGACTATTTTTTCGCTACTGCCCTGGGTGAGGTCGCAACCATTTTCGTGACCACTTTTTTTATCGGTGAGATAAGGGATATTTGGATTTCGGGAGACCGGGGCCGGCTGTTTTCCGGCAAGATGGCGTTTTCCCTTGGATTCCTGATAGCTTTGGCGCTCGTTGCAAAACTGGTGCAGAGGAAATACGAAAGCGGACTTGCGCCGTCTTTGAGTGACTCCCATATACCACCGGATGACCGTACGCAATAGGAGATTCCGCACTGGAAAGACATCGTGTCTCACGAGACTGGCTTCCACCTCTAACTCTGATTGTCCTGGCGGCAGCCGTCGTAGCAGTCATGATTGTTCGACTTCAGGCGGCGCCGGTGCCCCTGGAGCGTGATGAAGGCGAATACGCCCTCATGGGCCGGCTTATCCTGGACGGGGTGCCGCCTTACCTTGAGGCGGCAAGTATGAAGCTTCCCGGCATATATTACGCCTATTCAGCAATAATGGCCGTATTTGGGCAAACGGTCACCGGCGTCCGCGCGGGCCTTTTGGCGGTCAATCTGTTCTCGACCATTATTCTCTATCTGCTTGCACGGCCTTTGCTGGGCGCCGCCGGGGCGGCCCTGGCCGGGGCAGCCTTCATAATCATGTCCGCAGACACTTCCGTTCTTGGCCTTTTTGCGCATGCGACTCACTTTGTGGTGATGTTCGCCCTTGCCGGGATTTGGCTGCTCCAGAAAAGCTCAAGGTCGAAACGGAGGATGCCGCTTTTGTGGGGTTCGGGTCTTTGCCTTGGGCTGGCGATACTCATGAAGCAGTCCGGGGCCTTCTTCGCGCTGTTTGGTTTTCTCTGGGCCTTGTACGGGGCGTTGCGCCGCCGTCCCATTTCGTGGAAACGTTTGCTGCTCGAATCCGGGTCCCTGGCCGGCGGAATCGTTCTGCCCTGCGCGGTGGTTTTGGCCCTGATGGCTCACCAGGGCGTGTTTGACAGGTTCTGGTTCTGGACGTTTGACTATGCGCGCGCCTACGCATCCGAGGTGGACCTGAAAACGGGGATCGAACTCTTTCAGTCAGGAATAGTCCCCATCATCCAAAGCAACCCGGTGATATGGTCGATGGCCTTTGCGGGCATGATCGGTATTTGGTTTACCGAGTCCGGACGAAAGGTCGCGCCTTTTCTCCTGGTGTTTTTCCTGTTCTCATTCCTGGCAGTGTGTCCAGGTCTTTTCTTTCGCCAGCACTATTTCGTGCAACTCCTGCCGGCAGCGGCACTTTACGCCGGCGCTGCGCTGTGGGCGATCGAGAAGGCTGCAGCCAAATATACGGCCAAGTCTAAGGCCGTCCAGTTTGGGATACTCGTCGCGGTCGTGGCATTTTCGCTAAACGGCGTTTTTTCCATGGGGCGTGTTCTTGCGAGATTGACTCCGGGACAGTTCAGCCGTTTGGTTTACGGCGCCAATCCATTTCCCGAATCTGTAAAGGTTGCAGAGTATATAAGAAAGAACACCAAACCCGAAGATCGTATTGCCGTCATGGGATCTGAGCCGCAGATATGCTTTTATGCCCATCGCAGGCCTGCCACGGAGTACATATATATGTACGGGCTGATGGAACCCCAGCCCTTCGCACTGCGCATGCAGGAAGAGATGATCGCACAGGTGGAGAAAAGCGATCCGCCATTTCTCGTACTCGCAACGGCCTCGACCTCCTGGCTTCAGCGGCGTGAATCAGAGAAAAAGATATTTGCCTGGATGGACGGTTACATTAACAATTACTATCAGCCGGTCGTTGTGGCCGACATCTATCCCGACCGCACACTGTGGCTGATAGATAAAGAGGCCGAATACTTCGCCCCCGGACGCGGATCGAGTCAGTTGATAGTCTTCAAGCGGAAGACCGCCAGGTGATATGACAGGACCTGTTCCATGTTAACAAAAAAGCAAATTCCGCTGATTTACATTCTTCTGACTGCCTTTGCCCTCTTAGCATACCAGCAGCTCAGTCAGTGCGATTTCATTAATTATGACGATCCTATGTATGTAACCAAGAACATCCATATCCGGGACGGTATTACAACGCAGGCGATTCGGTGGGCATTCACGGCCGGTCTTGCCGCAAACTGGCATCCCCTGACGTGGATATCCCACATGCTCGATGTTCAACTCTTTGGATTAAAGCCCCGATGGCATCATCTGACTAATCTCCTGTTCCACATTGCAAATACACTTTTGCTCTTTTTTATTTTTCATCGGATGACAAAAGCGCCCTGGAAGAGTGCTTTTGTGGCGGCTTTGTTTGCCCTTCACCCTCTCCATGTGGAATCCGTCGCCTGGGTGGCCGAGCGAAAGGATGTTCTTTCAACTTTTTTTTGGATGCTCACCATGGCCGCCTATATCCATTATGTCGAGCATCGAACGGAGGACGGAAGACAGAGGACGGAAGACAGAGGACGGAGGTCAGAGGACGGAAAACGGAGGACGGAGGACAGAAGTCCCTTCTCCGGCATCCGTTTTCCGACATCCGTTTTACGTTATTTGGCCGTTGTCATATTTTTTGCTTTAGGCCTTATGGCAAAACCCATGCTGGTAACCCTTCCTTTTACCCTGCTGCTTTTGGACTACTGGCCTCTGCAGCGCTTCGAGCCAAAGAAATCCGGTCAGGAATTCCGTACCAGGGTAAATGAACCTTTATCTGCGAATAAAAGAAAAGGAAAATTGGGCAGAAAGCAGACCCCCGGATCGGGTCCGGGGCAGGCTGTGCAGGGCATGGTAAATGAAGAAAAACCAGCGGCTCATAAATACCAATGGGCGTTGATTCGTCCTTTGCTCCGGGAAAAAATCCCACTTTTTGCGCTTGCAGCACTCTCATGCATCGTGACATACATCGCTCAGAAAAAGGGAGGAGCGGTAGTATCCATTGAGGCGTTTCCACCGGGTGTTCGTATCGCGAATGCCTTCGTTTCCTATATCATCTACATAGGAAAGACCATCTGGCCAAGTAATCTTGCCGTTTTTTATCCTTATCCGGGGTTGTGGGCGTTCTGGCAGGTCTTGGGGGCGGTTTTGTTCCTTGGCGCCGTAACCTTCGCGGTTATCCGGACGGCAAAGAGATTCCCTTACCTGGCAATGGGATGGCTGTGGTT
>JBELAB010000065.1:0-9749 GCA_049509275.1 Syntrophobacteraceae bacterium
TTTCGGCCTTCTCGGCATGTGTCAACAAGACGTCCGCTTCGCCCTTCTCGCCCATTGCCAGCGCCTGGCCGGTACCGACAGCAATTGTCTTTACTCTGTAGCCGGTCTTCTTTTCGAATATCGGCACAAGATAATCCAGAAGTCCCGAATCAACGGTCGAGGTGGTGGTGGCAAGAATCACATCTTTGATCTTTGGCGCCTGCGCGCGGGCCGCGCCTGTGACAAAGAGGACCGAAAGAGCCGCCATAAGAAGGTACACAATACGATATCTTATCACGAAGGGTTAAAACCTCCTCACTCTTCATTATTCACTATTCGCTATTCTGGCGCACAATAAGATTTCTTATCACGAAGGGTTAAAGCCCCGCCCTCTTCAGCAGTGTCTGCCACTTGTCATCCACTCTTCTTTGAAACTCGGCCACCTGTTTCGGGGTGATTTTTTTGAAACGGCCCTGGAGAGCTATGTACTCGTCAATGGGCTTCTTTCTGCCGCTTTTGGCGATGCTCAGGCTCTTACCGGTGAGGTTAAAACGGCCATTTTCAATCTCATAGAGCGGAAAGACGCAGGATTCGACCATCATGCGACCGATTTTAACAGTATCCTTTGTAGGATACCACCATCCGGTCGGACAAGGTGACAAAAGGTGAAAAAATCTGGTTCCCTCGATATCTCCAGCCTTCAGGAACTTATTGTAAACGTCACCCGGATAGGAGGACGAAACAGTGGCGAGGTAGGGAATGTTGTGGGCTTCCATTATCTGCATGAAGTCTTTCTTGGGTTGCACTTTAGGCACTACTGGCGTCGTAGAGGTCAAGGCCCCCACCGGAGTCGCGCTGGAGCGCTGAACGCCCGTATTCATGTAGGCTTCGTTGTCATAGCATAAATAGATAAAGTTATCGCCGCGCTCGGCAGAGCCGCTCAGGGCCTGAATTCCCATGTCAAAAGTCCCACCGTCTCCGGCAACTGCCAGGACCTTCCAGTCCTTACGCCCTGTGACCTTGAGACCGGCTGCCAATCCAGAGGCGGTGGCCGCTGTGCTGGCGAACGTCGTGTTGACAGTGGTCGCCAGGATCGGCGTCTTAGGGTAGATGCCGTGCAGAATGGTTATGCAGCAGGCGGGTATGCAAATGATTGTTTTCTGCCCCAGCGCCTTCAAAATAAACCGGTATGCGATGTTAACTCCGCATCCGGCGCAGAGCCGGTTGCCCGGAAGGATATATTCTTTCTCAGGGTAGTCGAGAATGGCTGTTTGCGCAGACATGGCCGATTATCTTTCTCCTTTTTGATATTTTAAATCCCGTAGCCGATCCATTGCGGTTTATCGGGCGGCATACCGCTTTTCGCCGCTGCAAGGCTTTCGCGGGCGGCCCGGAGCAGGTCGGCGGCTGAGACGTCTTTTCCACCAAGGCCCACGATAAAGTTGGAGAGCACGGGGCTGCCCCCGTTTTCCCTGTAGAGACAGGCCTTCAATTCGGTCATGAGTGCGCCTTGGTATCCATAGCTGATGGCTTTCTCGACAACCGCAGCAGCAAGCCTTCCCCGGACCGCTTCGAGCAGTTCGCTTGCAGGGAAAGGCCGGTACACGCGAACGCCCAGAACGCCTGCTTTCACACCCTCTTGTCTCAGAAAGTCGGCTACTTCGGTCGCTTCGCTGGCAAGAACTCCCATGGTGATGAAAAGAAAATCGGCGTCCTCAGCCCGGTAGCGGTAGAGCGGGTCCTCATAGAAGCGGCCAAAAAGCTCACCAAACTCCCGGCCGGCTTCCCTGATAACCCCAAGGGCCTCTTCCAGGCTCTGCTGGAGCCGGAACCGAAAGCCCATATAGCTGGGCGAAAGTACCCCGTCCGGGTCGCAAAGAGGGTCGCTCATAACCACTGGATTGATGTTCACCGGGTTTTCCGGATCGAGCGTGTGAAAAGGAATATACGGCGGAAGGAATGAATCGACCTTTTGCTGGCAGGGTATAGCTACCGGCATAAAAGTGTGTGAAAGCCAAAATCCGTCGAAGCAGACCATGCACGGAATCAGTAGCTGCTCGGCGGCCTTGAAAGCGATGATGGTAAGATCAAGGACTTCCTGGTTGTTCATGCAGTAGAATTGCATCCATCCGGTGTCGCGTTGTGAGATGCTGTCCTGGGAGTCGTTGAGAATCGTCCAGGGAGCTCCCATTCCCCGGTTGGCAACCGGCATCACTATTGGAAGTCGCGACCCGGCGGCCCAGTGCAGTTGCTCATGCATGTAGGCAAGGCCGTTTGCGGATGTTGCAGTAAAAGCTCTCGCCCCAACGATGGATGCGGCAATGCAGATGCCCATTGCTGAATGTTCGCTCTCGACACGCACTAATTCCGCCTTCAAATTCCCCTGTTCAACATATCCGGACAGGATCTCGGGTATTTTGGACTGGGGGGTGATCGGATAAGCGGCGACAACCTGAACGCGGCTCAATCTGGCCGCCTCGGCAGCAGCCTGTGCTCCGGTCAGAATCAAAGTCTGTTCCACTGTTGCGCTTCCTTTCTGGGACGATTCGTGACGGCAAACATGACCCCGGCATATGGCAGGGACCGTAAGATTCCTAATTGCACCCATACTTCCATAACGGATGAGCGCCACGGAAGTCAAACGAAAACAAGAATGATTATAAACTCAGAGTGAAACTGTAAATGACAGCAGATGCACGGTTAAAATAGGCAAGAGAATAGTGAGAGCAAACCTCCGAGACCTAAGCCATACTGGAGGCCGCTCTCACGAACCAGCAAAGAGCTTTACTTCTTCTTGTTGTTTCTTTTGGAAGCTTTGAGAGGATTGATTTTCTGCCGATCTTGCAGCTCTACCTTGGTATGAGTTGCAAAATTACAGGTGCTGGCTCTCCATTTGATGGAAGGATTCGGATAGCTGCTGCAGAACTTCCCGGCCGTAAATTCCACAGTGCGCTGACATCCTTCGCACTGCTCCACGATCTGATGGCAGGTACCGCCGTTGTAGCCACATCCCGTTTTCGACATGAAGGCGCATTCGGCTCCCGCCTTCATTGTTGAGCAAACCATGATAACCACCCCCTATCCCGCTAAGATTTCGTTCTCCAACTGGAGAAGGCGGAGCGAATAATAACCGGGAATTGATCTCTGTCAAGGGTTTTTATATTTTTTTTGTCCAATTTTAGTTGAATATTGAACCACATGCGCCGGCACAGGCCTCGGATTGAGCATGGTCTGGTGTCCATCCGGAAACCCGGATGAACGTAGGAGAACTTCACCTTATAAGACACTGGCGGTTTCCGATTCGGAAAGGAACCATAATCTGTTCATAGGGACAATCTTTTCACTTTTTTCCCACCGAGTGCGTCCTTTTTACTTGCCAAATGAATCGCAGATGATTAAAAGCACTCATCATAGGTGAGTGCTAACACCGGGCTGGTCCCTTCGAGTCGGCCTTTGCCCAAAATCAATTCATTCAAAGCGAAAGGAGTTGTTATGAACCTCAGACCGCTTAACGATCGCGTCGTGGTCAAACGCATGGAAGAGGAACAGAAAACCGCAGGCGGGATCATCATTCCCGATACGGCAAAAGAAAAGCCCATCCAGGGAGAAGTCCTCGCGGCCGGAAACGGCAGGATCATGGAAGACGGTTCCAGAAGAGCGCTCGACGTCAAAAAGGGTGACCGCGTTCTCTTCGGCAAATACGCCGGCACCGATATCACCATCGAGGGCCAGGAAGTTCTGATCATGCGCGAGGACGATATTCTTGCGATTATCCAATAAGTCTTCGCTTCATTTGAAAAAACACGCAGGAGGAACAGTAACATGGCAAAACAGTTGATATATGATACTAAAGCGCGCGAGTTGCTGCTCAATGGCGTCAACACGCTCGCAGACGCAGTAAAGGTTACTCTTGGCCCCAAAGGGCGAAATGTGGTCATCGAGAAGGGTTTCGGCGGCCCGACTGTGACCAAAGATGGCGTTACGGTAGCCAAGGAGATCGAACTCGAGGACAAGTTCGAAAACATGGGCGCGCAAATGGTCAAGGAAGTCGCAAGCAAGACCAGCGACGTCGCCGGAGACGGAACGACCACGGCAACCATTCTGGCACAATCCATCTACTATGAAGGCTCCAAGTTGGTAACCGCCGGTCATAACCCCATGGCGATCAAGCGGGGCATCGAAAAGGCTGTCCAAATCGTGGTCGGCGAACTGAAGAAAATCAGCAAGCCTATTAAGGACCAGAAAGAGATCGCCCAGGTGGGTACCATTTCCGCCAATAACGACGCGACCATCGGAAACATCATTGCCGAAGCGATGAACAAGGTGGGCAAAGAAGGCGTAATCACGGTCGAAGAAGCCAAGTCTATGGAGACCACCCTTGAGGTGGTCGAGGGGATGCAGTTTGATCGCGGATATATTTCCCCCTATTTCGTCACCGACCCTGAAAAGATGGAAGTCCTGCTCAACGAGCCCATGATTCTCGTAAACGAGAAAAAGATCAGCAGTATGAAGGATCTGCTGCCTGTTCTCGAGCAGATCGCCAAGATGAGCAAGCCGCTTCTGATTATCGCCGAAGACATTGAAGGCGAAGCGCTTGCTACCCTGGTAGTCAACAAGCTCCGAGGTACACTCCAGGTCTGCGCGGTAAAGGCCCCGGGATTTGGCGACAGGCGCAAGGCGATGCTCGAAGACATAGCCATCCTGACAGGCGCACAGGTAATCAGCGAGGAAAAGGGCATCCGGCTCGAAAATGTTGCCTTGAACGATCTTGGCAGAGCCAAGACTATCCGTATCGACAAGGACAACACGACAATAGTCGACGGCGCCGGCGACCGTAAGACCCTTGAGGGTCGAGTCCGCCAAATCCGCACTCAGGTTGAGGAGACTACCAGCGATTACGACCGCGAAAAACTCCAGGAACGGCTTGCCAAGCTGGTGGGCGGTGTTGCAGTGATAAGCGTTGGCGCCGCAACCGAAACTGAAATGAAGGAGAAAAAGGCCAGGGTGGAAGATGCGCTAAACGCCACCCGTGCCGCAGTGGAAGAAGGCATCGTTACCGGCGGCGGGGTTGCCTACCTGCGCTGCCTGTCTGCACTGGAGAAAGTTGACTTTGGTGGCGACGAACAGCTTGGCCTCAAGATAATCAAGCGCGCTCTCGAGGAGCCTGCCCGCCAAATTGCTGACAACGCCGGCGAAGAGGGGTCCGTAGTCGTTCAAAAAATCAAGGAAAAATCGGGCGCCTTCGGCTTCAATGCAGAAACGGCTAAATATGAAGACCTGAACGAAGCGGGCGTAATCGATCCGACCAAAGTAACCCGCACGGCGCTGCTTAACGCTGCCAGCGTCTCGGCCCTCATGCTCACCACCGAGTGCATGGTCGCTGACCTGCCGAAGGATGAAAAAGGAGGCGCAGGCATGGGAGGCATGCCGCCCGGAGGAGGCATGTACTAGTAAAACCGGTATCTGAGTTCCCTTCGGGACGATTTTGCAATATCGCTTCGATTAAATAAGGTTTCGCAATCTGCTCGATTCGGAATTTGTTTTTAGCATTAAGCCCCCGCTCCCACCTATGGGACGGGGGTTTTTTGTATATATCCGGAACCGTGACGGCGAAAATAGAATTGAATTCTAAGATGCTTATGTTACTTGTATAAATTGTATCGTTGCGGCAGCGGCCGGTCGACAATGGTTTTCCTGAACGAGGGGAGAAGTTGTGGCGAGAACTGCATTGGAAAAGGAATTGGAACGGCTTCAGGATGAACTGATCGATCTCGGAGTGATGGTCGAGCACACCATAATCGAGTCTATCATGATCCTGAAGACACAGCAAATGGAACTGGGCCGCCGCCTGATTGCGGCCGATTCAGAGATCAACCGGAGGCGTTACTCAATCGAATCGGACGTTCTTGGTCTTATAGCCAGGCAGCAGCCGATGGCTAAGGACCTGCGGACCCTTGCAGCCATTCTGGAAATTGCCTCCGAGTTGGAGAGAATCGCCGATTATTCCAAGGGGATCGCAAAGATTGCAATTCAGCTCGTTTCAAAACCTTTGTTAAAGCCGCTTGTGGACCTTCCGCGAATGGCGGCGCTGGCTTCAGATATGCTCCACAGAGCGCTCCTGTCCTTCGTTGACAGAGACGTTGAGACGGCGCGTTCGATCCCCGCCGAAGACCAGCAGATTGACGATCTTTACGACCAGATCTACCGTGAGCTAATGACTTACGTGCTGTCGGACCCCAGCAACATCGAAGACGTAAACCACCTTATGTGGGTAGCTCACAATCTGGAACGCACCGCCGACCGCGTCGTCAATATTTGCGAGCGTGTGATCTTTACTGTGACAGGAGAACAGATCGAATTTGACGATTTCCATAACCAGCCTGAGGGTGGAGATATCAATAACTTAGAGACGCGGTGAGCAAGAGACACGGCAAGGAGCAGCCATAAATATGGATAAATCTCCAAAGCTCGTGCCGGACGATCAGTACAATCAGGTACTGGTTTCAAACGTTTCCCCGCCCGGTTGGAAAAACCCTCAGCCGTCGGGCCGCTATAACCTGGTGGTCATCGGGGCTGGCACGGCGGGGCTCGTTACTGCTGCCGGGGCTGCTGGTCTTGGGGCAAAGGTTGCGCTGATCGAAAAGCATCTGCTTGGAGGCGACTGTCTCAATTACGGTTGCGTTCCATCCAAGTCTATCATTCGCTCGGCGCGCTCGGCGCAGGACGTGCGGCTTGCCGTCAATTTCGGCGTGCGGGTCCCTGAGGGAATGGAGGTGGATTTTCCAGCAGTCATGGAGCGGATGCGCAAACTGAGATCGCATATCAGCTTCCATGACTCCGCCATGCGCCTTAAAGAACTGGGAGTAGACTTATTTCTGGGGGAAGCCCGCTTTGCGGGAGAAGGTTCCGTCGAGGTCGAAGGCCAAACGCTTCTCTTCAGCAAGGCCGCGATAACAACTGGTGCTCGAGCTACTGAGCCTCCCATCGATGGGATCGCACAGGCCGGATATCTTACCAATGAAAACGTTTTTTCACTTACGGAGCGCCCGGAGCGTCTTGCCGTCATCGGAGGCGGTCCGATTGGGTGCGAGCTTGCCCAGACCTTCCAAAGGCTTGGATCCAGGGTGACTATCATCCACAGGGGCGACCATCTCCTGGAACGTGAAGACAGCGATGCGGCCCGGATTCTCCATGATGCTTTCCTCAGGGAAGGCATTCAGTTGCTGTTGAAGGCCAAACCCGGGGCGGTCTCTCTCACTGACCATGGCACCGTGATCTTATATGAAAAGGACGGCAAAGAGCAGCGGCTCACAGTCGACAAAATCCTCGCAGGAGTGGGAAGAGCGCCCAATGTGGAAGGTTTGAACCTCGAAGCCGTAGGGGTCCAATACGATAAAAATAACGGCGTCATCGTCAACGACCGCCTTCAGACCACAAATCCCCGCATCTTTGCCGCTGGGGACATCTGCCTTAAGTATAAGTTCACACATACGGCCGACGCCACTGCACGCATCGTGATTCAAAACGCCCTTTTCCTAGGACATAAGAAACTAAGCACTCTGACTATTCCCTGGACTACCTTTACAGACCCGGAGATTGCTCATGTGGGAATAAATGAGACAGACGCCAAGCTGGGTGGAATTGATGTGGACACCTTCGTCCGCCGCTTCGCAGATGTTGACAGGGCCGTTGTCGACGGGGAAGAGGATGGGTTTGTAAAAGTGCACGTGAAACGGGGAACCGACAGGATTCTGGGAGCGACCATCGTGGCCAGGCACGCCGGAGAGATGATAAGCGAAATAAGTCTTGCCATGGTCAACGGTCTGGGCCTCAAAGCCATAGCAAACGTCATCCACCCCTACCCCACTCAGGCCGAAGCCATTAGACAGGTTGCCGACATGTACAACCGCACTCGCCTCACTCCATCCGCAAAAAAAGCCTTCTCTTTCTGGCTGCGCCTTTGCCGGCTTAAAAGGCGCCCGGCAAATCATCCCTTCCCGTTCGAGCGGATAACCGGTCACAAGTGAACAGTGAACGGTGACCTGAAAAAACGCTTCTCCCTGCTTCCCGCTTCCCGCTTCCTGCTTCTAATTCTTTGCAGTCCCCGTCCGCTTTTCCGTCTCAACCGCCCAGTACGGATGCATGAGGTCCTCGAACACCGAAAGGGCACACTCGGTTCCCTGTCCCGTTGCAGTCACTATCTGTTTGTAGCCGCCTTCGACATCTCCGGCGGAATATATCCCGGGAATATTGGTCCGGTGATGGGAATCATGTTTAATGAAACCGTCGGGCGTCAATTCGATGTCCAGAGTTTTTGCAAGATTGACTGAAGGCTCATATCCGATCGCAACGAAAACTCCATCCACCGGAAATGGATAGACCAAACCGGTCCTGTTGTTTCGCAGAATAACTTCGCTCACTTTTTCCTTACCCTTTATTTCTACGACTTCGGTGTCCCACAGAACTTCCATGTTGTTCGAGAAAATATTTTTGGCCAGGTGCTCCTGGGCTCTCAGAGTGTTTCGTCTATGCACCAGTGTTGTCGACACGTCTATGTTATTGAGATACAGGGCCTCGGTCACGGCGCTGTTGCCTCCCCCGACAACAATTACTCTCTTGCCTTTGAACAACGGACCGTCACAGGTTGCGCAGTAACTCACGCCTCGGCCCATGAAGAGCATCTCACCCGGGACACCAAGCTTCTTGTAGTTGGCCCCTGTTGCAAGAATGAGCGCTCTGGCCAGAAACTTTCTCCTACTGGTCTGAACTACTATCTTAGCTCCCGGTTGAATGCCAACCACCTCCTCCCCCTGGAATATCTGCACATATTCCAGAGCGTGGCTGACCAGAATATCGACCAGCGTTTTCCCTGGCACCCGTGTAAAACCGGGATAATTCTCCACTATGGGCGTGGCAGCCACCTGCCCTCCGAGTGGCCCCCGTTCGATCACCGAGGTCTTAAGTCCGCTGCGTACCGCGTAAATGCCTGCGGCAAGCCCCGCCGGTCCCCCACCCACGATAACCACGTCGGTTTCGATTAGCTCGGCGTCTATTTCGGGGATGAAGACAGTCTGCTGTTCAAGCTTTTGAAGCGAGAGCACAAACAGCTCCTCTGACTGCGCTCCATAGGCAATGAGCATATCGTTTGCAAAGGTCTGGGGGACGCTGAAAGCGGAGTAGCGATTCGCGGTTTCCTGATTGGACTGGATATCTATTATCTCGAGTGAGACGATCTCCGGTCTTTCGATGGCCGCCTTCACCGCATTGATCGCCTGATCGGGACAATAAGGGCAGGTCGGACTGACGAAAACCTTGACCTCTCTCTTTGAATTAATCCTTCCCATGACCTTCTGGGACTGCTCGCTCAGATTGCCGGTCTGGAAGCCGAGCAACAGGATCATTCCAACCAGGGTCCTGGCTTCTTCTCCAAAGGGGACCCCAAGATAGCGAATTGAATATCGATCCGGGTCGAAAATAAGTGTCGGTGAACTATTCACACCGTACTTTTTTGCTTCCGTCCCGTTCAGGTCGAACTCGCTGAGCTCTATTTTATTTGAGATTTTATTGAAGCTCTTAAGCAGGTCTCGCGCCGCCTGATTGAGAACATCGTTCTGGCCCTTTTCGGTAAAGAGCATCACGGCAACCTTGTTGGGGAGCGCATCGAATGCAGCCCTGAGATTCTCCTCGACTTGGCTTCCCAAAAATCCATCTTGCTGATTTTCTGGTCTGTTTTCCGGCATTTTTCCCTCTCTTCGAATTTTGATACCTTG
>JBELAB010000066.1:0-10323 GCA_049509275.1 Syntrophobacteraceae bacterium
AGATGGCCATGGCGATCACTGTTCCTGAGCGTTCATTGAAAACGTCCTGGCTGAGAATTAACACCGGGCGCAGGCCGGGTTGTTCCTTGCCCTTCACTGGGTTCAGGTCGGCCCAGCGAATCTCTCCCCTCAATATTTTGGCGGCCACAGTTCCAACTCCTCCCCCATACCCTCCTCGGCCATGGCTTTTTCCATGATGGGGTCAAGCTGTGCACACTCCCTTGCAAGGCGGTTTCGTTCCAGTTTCTCCATTTTTTCTTCTACTGCGTCCTGAATGGCTTTACTTCGATTGGGGAACACCCGATTTTTAACCAGCCGATCAAGCCGATGCAGTGTAGTCTTATCCATTGTGATTGCTATTTTTGCTGAAGCCATTGTGCACCTCCGGTATGATAATATGTCATACCGAATGCTTGGTCAAGCATTAAAGGGCGATTAAGTAATTTGGTCTTTCGCTCTGGTTGTCGTTTGGCGGAAATGAATCACCACTGCTATAATATCGTCGCATTGAAGCTAATGGCTTGGATACAGGGCTCCGGAATTTATGAAATCGCCGCACAACGCGCTTTTGATCTTTTTGAGATATCCTGAGGCCGGCAAGGTGAAAAGACGGCTGTCGGAGGAGGTCGGGTCTGAAAGGGCCGCCGAAGTTTATGAGAAGCTCAGAGGAGGTCGGGTCTGAAAGGGCCGCCGAAGTTTATGAGAAGCTCATCAGGAGGACATTGGGCGTAGCCGGCGATTTCAAGCGCAGGGCGCCTGAAGCTCGAGTAGTTCTCTTCCACACCCCGCAGGACCCTGTCGAGAAATTGAAGAACAAATTCCGCGGTCCATGGGAGTTCTGTCCGCAGCAAGGAGAACACCTCGGTGCGCGAATGGCCGATGCGCTTCGGGCCGCATTCGCAACCGGCGCCGATAAGGCTGTTCTCATAGGGACCGATCTCTCGGACATCGAAGCCACAGATATAGAGGGGGCGTTTCGCAATATTGGAGAAAAAACCGCTGTGCTGGGTCCGGCTGCTGACGGCGGCTTCTATCTTATCGGGACCGAACGTCCGATTGGCGCTCCTTTGCAATTCAGCACGTGGGGGACCGGCGAAGTCTTTTCCAGAACTGCACGAGAGCTTGAAGCCAACGGGTTTCGCATTCACCTGGCGGCCGAAAGACACGATGTCGACTGCAAGAGGGATTTGGATCGAGTGAGCAGTGATTTCCTGTTCGCCGGCTCCATGTCGATAATCATTCCCACTTTAGCCGAAGCGCATAAACTCTCGCCTTTGCTGCTCTACCTGGAGAGTTCGCTCTGGCCGGGAGACGAAATTGTTGTCGTGCAGGGGGGCGCGTTTGATAAGGTCGCCCTGCGGCGGATGTCGCCATCGCTCACGGTTGTGAGCACCGGGAAGGGACGCGGTTTGCAGCAAAACGCCGGAGCGATTCTTTCCAGGGGAACGATCCTTTTCTTCTTACACGATGATTCGATCCCACCTCCGGAATTTCCCTATCTGATCCGCAGGGCCTGCCGGGATCACCATGCAGCGCTCGGCTGCTTCAATCTGCGCTTTTTACCGTCGAACCGGGCGCTTGCGCTGATCGCCGCATGGGCCAATCTAAGAACCTCCTTGTTTAAGCTTCCTTACGGCGATCAGGGCCTTTTTTGCAGGAGGGAGGTTTTTGAAAGGGTAGGCGGTTTCGGGCGCAGCTACCTGATGGAAGATGTGGACCTGGCGGGCAAATTTCGAAAAATGGGGCAGGGCGGGGGCGCCATTTCAATCCTCCCGGTCCCTGTCTATTCTTCCTCTGACAGATACTTGCGCAAGGGGATTCTCAAAGCTTCGCTCCTTAACCATTCAACCTTTCTTCTCTCGGCGCTCGGTCGCGATGAACGGACACTGTACCGGAAATACTACGGCTTGGAGACCCGGGACACATCGCGTTAAGCTGATTACCAACAGAGTTTGTTCCCGAATGACGGGCCGTGGCCGACAGGCAGCGGGCCCGTTTTTTTTGCCGGGATTTCTCTATATCATCGGAGGATGATTATATTGAACTTTGAAATTCTTGTAGAGTACGAAATCGTACTCTCAAAGGAGGAGCAAGGATGAATGTCAGGATATTTTATGTGTTAATGGCTGTGTTATTGTTCTTCTCTCCCGTCATCCGGCCGGGACTTGGAGCGGCAGACGACGCGGCTGGGAATAGCGGAAGTCGAAAGTCGATTATTACCTGGACACAGCGGGTGATAAATGAACAGGAACTCGAAGCGATATCTCAAAGGGACATGGACCTGAGCCCAAGCGTCAGCCGAAGATTACTTGCCAAGTTAAACGCCCGGGATTTCGATTACATAGCGCAGGACATCAAAGATGGAAAACCATTAAAAGTGCCAAACGATTTCACTGCGTTCAAAAGCTGGACGCCGCTCGAGAAATACATTCCCGATGTGGCCGATCTGCCCAAATTCATTTTGATTGTCAAAGATGTTCCCTACATAGGCTGGTATGAAAGAGGCAAGCTGGTGGGAGACACATATATCTGTGTCGGGAAAGTTAACAGCACGACTACAGAGGGTCTTTACACCGTACAGGAAAAGGACCTGAACCACGTGTCCAGGAGCTATCCCAATGCTTACGGGGAGCCTGCGCCAATGCCATGGGCGTTGAGGATCTACGGGACTGTCTGGATCCACGCTGGAGACATCGTGAGCGGGCACTGCTCGCACGGCTGCGTCAACCTGCCGATGTTTTCGGCGATGAAGCTGTTTGACTGGGCCACCCCCGGAACACCTGTTCTGATAGTGGACTCCCTGGGAGCGGTACCGTCGGTTTTGGCTGCAAATCGTTCCAACTGCACCCTGCATGCATTAGTGTGCAGTGCCGTAGGCAAAGTTGCTGCCGGGAGCTGAGAGTGGGGAATAGGCATTAATCCCAAATTCTTAACGGCGCGCTGTGCCGGGTCGTCTTAAATGCCTCTAAATTCGGGCTATGACAGCCGTTATATTGTCCCTGCCCCCAGCGTGCAGGCATGCGGAGATCATCCGGTCCAGTTTTTCCTTTAAGGTAATGTCTTGAGACAGAAAGGCTGCGATCTGCTCATCGGAGATAAGGTCATGAAGTCCGTCAGAAGAAAGCAGGACATAGTCGCCGTCTGTCAGACCAAATGCGCCGGAATCGGGATCATGCTGCTCGCCGCAGCCCAGGCACCTTGTCAAAACACAGCCGTAAGGGTGAAACCTGGCCTCTTCCCGGGTGATCTCGCCCTTTTTTAGGAGCATGCCTGCCATCGTATGGTCTTCAGTTATCCGAATGAGCGAACCTTTACGAAAGTGATATATCCGGGTGTCGCCGACGTGGGCCCAGAAGGCCGATCTGCCTGTGAGGAACAGGGCTGTCAGTGTTGTGCCCATTCCGCTAAGGGAAGGCAATGCTTCAGAGCGTTCCATGATGCGTTTCTGAGCTTCCTCTATTTGATTGAGGAGTTCGGCTCTGATATCAGGGCCGCCTGGTCTATAGCCTTCGAAGCTTTCCAGGGCAAGTTCCGCTGCGACTTCGCCCGCCGCGTGTCCGCCCATTCCATCTGCAATAACCAGCAGGGCGCAGTCATGATCCAGGAGATTGACCATGTACCGGTCCTCGTTGTTCTTTCTTTGAAGCCCCTGGTGTGTAATCGACTCGATTCGCATTTTCCTCGTATGATAGACTCACATATAACACTTAAAGTAAGGTTAAAAATCGTTTAAGCCTCGCTACGCGTGCTTCGCACTGCTTCACTTTGTGACGCAGTGCTTGCAGGCATCCCTGAATAGCTTCACATCGTGGAGCGCGGAAGGCGACCGCATCGCGTGTCTAATCTGGTCTTAATCTGGTCATTCCTTTTACCGCCTTTAGGCGGAAGTCGGACGCGTTGGGCGCGCGCGGGATGCCTTCGATCGATTTAACCGGCAGCAAATTACCTCTGAAAAGATCGGTCTGTCAACACGGTTTCGAGAAAACGAACGATTTCTGAAACATGGCTAATCCTGATTCCCTCTGTCATCGGTCGTGCTCACTCCGTCCTGCACTCTTGTGAATGGCAACGGTACCTGCTAAAATTGCATTTTTTTTCCCGGCAGACAGAAAATCACGGAGCAAGGCCGCCTGCGGCGGATAGGCAATCCCCGGCTTCCACACTTTACTTTGAAAGGAAATCATGGAAAGAGATCCTGGAAAAAACTCCAAAACATTCCTGAGTGTCGTTATTCCATGTTTTAATGAACGTAAGACTCTCCGGGAGTGCCTTGAGAGAGTCTTATCCATAGGGGACCCGGAGCTGTTGCTGGAGGTAATCATAGTGGATGACTGCTCAACGGACGGCAGTCATGCTATTGCCCTTGAACTGGCAGAAGAATATCCCGAACAGGTAATCGTGCTCAGGCATCAGAAAAACCAGGGGAAAGGGGCGGCTTTACGAACCGGGTTTGCTAAAGCTAACGGTGATTTTGTCTGCGTTCAAGATGCCGACCTGGAATACGACCCATCGGACCTGAAGAGACTCTTAAGGCCGCTCACGTCCGGGAAAGCCGACGTGGTATTGGGGTCTCGGTTCCTATCCATAGGGGAGCATCGGGTACTCTATTTCTGGCACTACCTGGGAAACCGTTTCCTCACTCTTGTCTCAAACATGTTTACTGACTTGAATTTAACTGACATGGAAACCGGCTACAAAGTCTTCCGGAGAGACATACTTCAGAAGATCACTATCCAGGAGGACCGGTTTGGCTTTGAACCTGAAATAGTCGCAAAAATAGCTCACATGCGTCCTCGCATTTACGAAACCGGAATTTCCTACTATGGGCGAACATATGAGGAAGGCAAAAAAATCGGGCCCAGGGACGCCTTGAGAGCCATCTACTGCATTATGCGGTATAATCTGCATCAAGCGCCGCTCCCGGTCCAGTTCATAGCGTATCTCTTCATAGGGGGTTTTTCTGCTGTTATCAACCTCGCTGTTTTCCTTGGGGCCTTTTCTCTTGGGTACTCCGCCGCTGTCTCTGCGCTGTCCGCTTTTTTTCTCGCGGCCGCCCTGAATTATTTGCTGTGTATACTGCTGCTGTTCAAGCACAAGGCGAAATGGACGGCACCGAAGGAAATAGCGATTTATTTATTCGTGGTATGCGTGTTGGGAATCCTGGACGTTGCACTCACCAAATTTTTAGTGGAGGCCGGATTCGCTCCATGGATTGCAAAATCGACGGCATCCATGGTTGGACTGGTATTGAATTTTGCCGGGCGCCGCCTGCTTGTATTCCCGGAGCCGGCAAGCGGACCGTGGCAACCGCAGCATGAAGAGAGCGGCAATAAAGAAGCGGCTCCAGACCCAGCGCATCGATAGGTGCATTTGAATCAACAGTTCAAAATGGTGAAGCAAATGATCGATTTGCAAAGGGCTTCCAGCGACGGGATGATCAACAGTCTGATCATGATGTGGGAGCAAACGGGCACGCTGCTCGAAGGGGCCGCCCTGTTACCGGAAGAGGGCAGGAAGGCGTTGAGGCAATGGGTCGACATGAACAAGAAAGCCTGTGAGAACTTGAAGAGCGCCATCGGCAGCAGCTATTCCAGCCTGGAGAAGCTTTTCGGAACAAGCGGTCAACAGGAGTAGCAGACATTTCGGGGTGCAGTTTGTGCTGTTTTCAGCCGCACTGAATTGACAGCGATTGTCAGGACTCTCCTGTGAAAAAGCCGGCCTGCAATCATGCAAACCGGCTTTTCACTTTACGTTACAGGAGGGTGAGTGACCGGACTTGAACCGGCAGCCTCTGGGGCCACAACCTAAAAATAGGGTATTCAGGGATATACGGGGACACTTTAGACTACCAGCTAAGCCGCTCCCAAGGCGGCTTTAGTCATATTATTGTCCCCTGTCGTCCCTGGGGATATTTTTCGCCAGTTCTTGACCAAATCTTGACCAAACCTTGACCCCAGTGGACTTGCGTTTTAGGAGGATAAGCGGTAAAAAATTTGAGGGGATAGCCCGGCCAGGCGAAAAGGTATTTTCCGGATACCCTGCCCCTCAAAACTTCCGGGCCGCTACGGAGGCGGGCAATGCACACAGTCAAAAAGAAACCTGCACGCGAAATTATCAGTAGCCAAAAAGAAGCCCTCAAGAAATCCTCATGCGAGATTATTGGTGAAAGCTACCAGGAACCCAAAAAACTAACCTTAGCATATGCCAAAAATGACTTGCCCGTAATGTTCATTGGGGAGACCGGTAGCGGTAAGGAGTTGTTCATCCAGTTTTACAAGGACAATAGCCCCCGGACGGGCCATGAAGATACTGTGAATTGCGCTGCCGTAAGCCCCGGTTTGCTTGATTCTGAAGTTTTTGGACATCTTAAGGGCTCCTTCACAGGGGCGACCCAAGATAAGAAAGGGTATTTGGAAAAGTGCGCTAATGGAGTTCTCTGCCTCGACGAGATCGGGGATGCCCCGCCTTATTTCCAAGAGATTATCTTGCGCGTAGCGGAGGGGCATCCTTTCAATAAGGTGGGGTCAGAGAATCCAACCGAGTGCACAGCCCGAATAATAGCGGCGACTAACAAGCCTGAGAAGGTCAAGCCTGAACTCAAATACAGGTTTCACCTGGTACCGATTCCGCCTTTACGCAAAAGAGACATTCCGGCGCTCTGTGAATACTTTTTGCGAGATCACGCAGAGGGTGGATACCTGAGATCCGAAGTCATGGCAGAACTGTGCCGGCAAAGATACCCTGGGAATGTGAGGCAGCTTCTTCGAAGGTGTGAAGACCTTTTTGCTAAGCAGAGACGCCGGATTTTTGAAACTCGGAAAGTCGAAGTGACGTTCCATCCTAGTGATTACGAAGCGGTTTTGCCTCTGGATTATGACAGATATCTTAAAGAGTTTCTGATCTGGAATGAATTTCTCGCCCCGTTCATTGAGGAATTTAATCTGAAATTTCAATATGAATACCAACCTCGTACTGGGATCGATAATAAAAATCTTATGCCTCTCATGCAGGACCCTCAATCGAAAATCGGTTTTTCTAAAATCATGGAAGCGGTTCGCCGTGGCAGCGGTGAAGTGATTTATGGCGGACAAAGAACATCAACTCGTGACGCTTTCGCGCGGATGCTGGAGGCGCTCATCGCGCAAAAACAGCTCCCTTATCTATTGGAGTTCATGGACAAAGAAGGCCAATCCCGTGAGCCGACGCAGGTTGTACACGATTATGATTATGCACCCCAACTTATAAAGCTTCTCGGCTTACCCATCCATGATGCAGAACGACAATTTGCCGAGATATACCTTTCCTATGTGGAGTCAAACCATCCTGATTCGAGTGCAGCCGCAAATCATTCTGGTTTATTAGAAGATGCCTACAAAAAACGAAAGCAACGGTTGAAAAGCAATAGGGTCAAGCAAGCCGAAAAATAAGGACATTTTGTCCATCTTGTTGCAAAACCCACCTAATTGAAGATCAAAGGGGGGATATTCTGTCCTTTCCTGGGTTCTTTAGCTTTACCTTCCCCATTCCAAACCTAAAATCTATTACAAATTCAGCCACTTATAATTTTGGCACGCGCAATGCTCTTAAAGGCGCCAAAGGTTGATAAATCCTGCCAAAAGGAGACTACTTATGCGCTCATGGATTCGCGTGTCAACGGCAAGGACCTCCGGGCTGCCGATTTCTCCGGCGACACTTTATCGATGGCATTCACAAAAGAGGTTTCCGTCTATCTTCAGGAAATTCTCGGGCTTTCTTTTCGTCGATCAAGCTGCTCTAGATCGGGCAATTCAGAAGTCGGAGGCTGCCAATGTCTGTGAAGCTCGCTAAAGTCGATACAGTCCAGCGCCGGTTACTGCCCTACTGCGATGCCGCCGCATACTTGGGGCTCAGCGTAAAAACCTTGAGAAACAAGATAAGCCTCGGGGTGCTTCCATTCCGACCTAGACGGATTGCTTCTAAGCCGCTTTTTGACATTCGGGACCTAGACGCTTTCTGTGATGCGCTTGGGCATGAAGATGGAACGCGGTTTGGAGGGATTCTTGAGAAGAAAAACCCCGCCGTTGGCTCAGCAGGGCGAGAAGTAAAGAACGGATTGGGAAATGGCAACAAATAGCCTTGAGCTAAACAAAGAATATATCGAGCACTCTTACGGCGATGTCCAGGGTTACCTGACCTTGTGGACTGCTCCTGATAAACTCTCGTATCCATTCGCCTCCCATGATACCGACCGATTGATTCAAGAGGCTATCAAATTAAGCGAGACGAGGGATGTTTATCTTCATGTCGCAGTTCAGAAAGACGCAGTAGACCCGCACCACCGAGGGACCAATGAAAGTGCCGCTGCACTTCCCGGTCTCTTCCATGACCTTGACATCAAGGGACCCGGCCACAAAGAAGCCATGCTTCCCCGAAATAAAACAGAAGCCATACAATTTCTAGATGCGCTACCACTCAAGCCTACTCTGATCGTCTTCTCCGGAGGCGGCCTTTATCCGCATTGGTTGTTCAAAGAACCCTGGAACTTCGAGAGTTCTGCAGAAAGAGCAGAGTGCGGCCAACTGCTCAAACGATGGCAGACGACGATAAATGTCAAGGGGTACGAGCAAGGCTGGAAACTTGATAGCACCTCCGACCTTGCCAGAGTCCTACGATTGCCTGGGACCTTGAACCATAAGTATAAGCCGCCAGGACAAGTAAGCATCCTAGAATTCAATCCCGATGTACGCTACAACCCGCACGATTTCGACCAATACCTGATTGATGAGCCAGAGGCCGCCGAGAATGAGCCGACAAGAACGGCCGAAGACCAGCTCCAGGCTTTGCGTAAACTCTGCGGCTTCATTGACCAGGCTTGTGAAAAGCGCGGCAACATAGCTGAGCCGCTTTGGTATGCGATGATTTCAAACCTCGTGTCGATCCGTCCTGGCGGACCAGACCTTTGCCACCAATACTCGAAGGGACATCCTAAGTATTCCCGCAAGGAAACCGAAGCTAAGATCCGTCATGCCTTCAATGATGCCGGCCCCCATACGTGCAGGTTCATTAAACAGAACGGCTTCGATTGCGGCAAGGATTGTAAGGTAAAGGCTCCGGCTGCACTGCTCACGAGGGTTAGCGGAACAGATGCGCCGACCAACTACCTGGAGGAATTAAATTCCAGGCATGCCGTCGTCATGCTTGGCGGCAAGTGTACGGTGATGAATGAGTTTATAGAGCCAGTTTTCGGCCGCCCAGATATTTCGTTTAGTTCCCCGGCAGATTTCAGAACACGCTACGCGAACCAAAAAGTATTCATGCAGAATGGCAAAGGTGAATCAAAAGCACATAGCATTGCCGAACTATGGTTCCAGAACAAAAACAGGCGACAGTACCAGGGGGTCGGCATGTTCCCTGGAAAAGATAGGGATTTTGCAGGCTACTACAATTTGTTTCGCGGACTGGCCGTACAACCTAAGCCGGGGCGATGGAGTCTTTTCGACAACCACATTCACGAAATCATCTGCAAAGGTAGCGAACAGCACTATACCTATACTATCAACTATCTAGCATACATTTTTCAAAATACCCAAACGGGTAGCGGGAAGAGACCTGAGGTCGCGGTGGTTATGAAAGGCGGTCGCGGGACCGGCAAGGGATCTTTCGTTTTACCCGTGGGCAGTATCTTCGGTAGCCATTTCCTTCATGTCACCAGCCCTAATCAATTCCTGGGCCGTTTCAATCAGCACCTAAAAGATTGTCTGCTACTTTTTGTCGATGAAGGGTTTTGGGCTGGAGATAAGACCGGCGAAGGCATTTTAAAAGGACTCGTAACCGAGCCGACGATCCGGGTTGAACCCAAAGGCAAAGACTCTTTCGAGGTCAAGAACCACGTCACTGTAATCATTGCCACCAATAACGATTGGGCTATCCCCGCCGGGCTCGATGAGCGGCGTTTCTTTGTTCTTGAAGTCAGCAATGCGCATCAGCAGGACCACAAATATTTCAACGCCCTCCATGATGAGATGAACAACGGCGGCCGCGAGGCCATGCTTTACGACCTCCTGCACATGGATCTGTCAGGGGTGAATCTCCGAAATGTGCCGCAAACTCAAGGATTGTTCGAACAGAAACTCTTGTCCGCCGACTCTGTAACAAAGTTCTGGTTGTCGAAGCTCAGCCAAGGTGCCCAATTGCGCGAGGACAAAGACTGGAACTCATTTACAGAAACCCAAAAGCTTTACGATGAATACGTCCGTTACGCCCAGAATCTCAAACATGCCAGCGTTGAGTGCGACGTAGTCTTTAGTAAGAAACTGCGAACGCTCTGTCCGCATGGCGGAACGG
>JBELAB010000067.1:0-9674 GCA_049509275.1 Syntrophobacteraceae bacterium
CAAACCTTTGGCACGGCGGATCCCTGCGGAGATAAGATTTTCCTCGTCTGTAGAATCCCCGGAAAGGTACGCCAGGTTTTTTTCTCTCAAGCGGGCAAGAGCGGATTCATCGGACTCAATGATTACGACAGCGATATTGTGTTTAAGCAGCTCCCCGACGATTATCTCCCCCATCTCCCCGTAGCCGCAAACTATGTAATGATTTTCAAGTTGATCGAGCTTTTTTTTCAATTTACGTCTCCGGTAAGTTTCCAGAAGGTTTCCATCGAGCAAAATCTGACTGAAATAGGCCAGCGAGAAAGCAACGAAGCTGACGCCCAGCAGAATCAGAATCATTGTGAAAATACGGCCGGTGTCGTCCAGTGGATGAACTTCGGTGAAACCCACGGTGGAAAGCGTTATAATCGTCATATAGAGGGCCTCGATAAACGAGTAGTCCTGGACAAGCATATATCCGGCAGTGCCAAAGGCTGTGAGCAGAATGGAAAGGATCACAAGGACGGTGATCCTGCGGCCTGTTGCCGAGTTCCAGAAATCTTTCATAGGAAAAATATTCCCTCATTTAAACCGCGGGCACATCTTGCCGGGGATCGCGCGCGTGGGCAATTTTGACTGGATACATCCCGTACTTTTTCTCAAAAATAGGGGGTATTGTAAATGGAAAAAAATATACTCCCGGGCACTTGCACATAAAGCTAAAAAGTGTTAGAAAAAGCAAGGTGGCAGCAAGGAAATTAAAATCATGGCAGCTTGAGCCTCACGCCTTTGTCTCGCGTCCTTACCGGCGTAAACAATACCTAAAAACCTGCCGCTGGCAAAACGCCGCATAAAATTTTCTTGACAGGGATGTGCATTTTTGTATATGAACGCGTGCGTAGCACTTTGCACAAACCCTGCCAGCCAGGAGGCCCTTTAAACCGAGATCTGAAGTGGAGGAAAACATTAGGTGGCAAGACAGACATCATCTGGCGTAACAGGGGAGGTATGACTCTCACGCCGGGTCATATCATCGGGGAAAATTGCGCATTAGCCGCATGCGATCAGGAAATACCTCTCATTTAGACAACCTAGAAATGCAAATCTCCGAGCAAGATCATTAGTTGTCTGCGGAAACAGTCAAAATTCAGAGAATGTGTTTGCCTATACCCCCACGGGCAGACAATGTAAGGAAGGAGGTGTGGAAATTCGCTTCGATATTGGGGTATGTCGGCATGGAGTTTTTGGACTAACCTTTAGGAGGTAAATTATGCCAAGTTATGTGATACTTGAAAAATGTGACGGCTGCAAAGGGCAGGATAAAACTGCCTGCATGTACATTTGTCCCAACGATCTGATGGTTCTTGACAAAGAAAAGATGAAGGCGTTCAACCGAGCGACAGAGATGTGTTGGGAATGTTACAACTGTGTAAAGATCTGCCCTCAGCAAGCGATTGATGTACGCGCCTATGCTGATTTTGTCCCGATGGGAGCCTCAGTTGTTCCTCTACGCGGCTCCGAAGACATCATGTGGACGGTCAAATTCCGTAACGGTACGTTAAAGCGTTTCAAGTTCCCGATCCGGACCACCCCGGAAGGTAAAGCTGACCCGCTTGCCGGCTTCACGACCGGATCCGACGACATCAAGTCTAACGTGCTGTGTACAGAACCGGCTTCTTCAGGGGCGGCTGCTATTCCCACCCTGAAGAAATAATCGCTCGCTGAAGGAGGATAATGATATGCCTGATTTTGAAACCGAAGTGGTGGAAACCGATCTTCTAATAGTAGGCGGAGGAATGTCGGCTTGCGGCGCGACTTTCGAAGCTGCATACTGGGCAAAGAAAAACGGCCTGAAGGTCGTGGTTGTTGACAAGGCCGCGATGGATCGTTCCGGCGCCGTTGCAATGGGTCTTTCAGCCATTAACGAGTACATTGGCTGGGCTGCCGGCGACAACACCCTGGAAGATTACGTCAAGTACGTACGCCAGGACCTCATGGGCGTCTCCCGTGAAGACCTGGTCTATGATATCGCACGCCACGTTGACTCCTCGGTCCATCTTTTCGACAAGTGGGGTCTCCCCATATGGAAAGACGCGGATGGCAAGTACGTTCACGAAGGCCGCTGGCAGATCATGATCAACGGTGAATCCTATAAGGTCATCGTTGCTGAAGCGGCAAAGAACGCCTTGGCTACGATGGGTGACCAGGGCCAGCTTTTGGAGCGCGTTTTCATAGTTGAACCTCTGATGGACGGTGACCGAGTCGCGGGCGCCGTTGGTTTCAGCGTTCGCGAGAATAAGTTTTACGTATTCAAGGCCAAAGCTACGATCGCATGCATGGGCGGCGCCGTTCACGTTTTCCGTCCCCGTTCGGTCGGTGAGGGTCTGGGACGCGCCTGGTACCCCCCCTGGAATTCAGGTTCGACCGCATATTTCACCATCAAGGCCGGCGCTGAGATGACCTGCCAGGAAGTGCGCTTCATTCCCGTACGGTTCAAAGACGGCTACGGTCCGGTTGGGGCCTGGTTTCTGCTGTTCAAGTCCCGCGCGACCAACGCGTTTGGCGAGGAATACATGGTGACCCGAGCCGATGAGTTGCCGAAGTGGGCGCCTTACGGCCTGGGTAAACCCATCCCGGCGAACCTGCGCAACTGGCTGGGCATGGAAGACGTTATGGCCGGCAAAGGCCCGATCTACATGAGAACCGAAGAGGCCATCGCCAACATCGCCGCTCAGTACAAAGACGACCCCAAGGCTTTCAAGAGGAAAATGAAAGAACTCGAAAGCGAAGCCTGGGAAGACTTCCTCGACATGACGATCAGCCAGTCGCTGCTGTGGGCCGGTATGAACATCCAACCCGAAGAAAAGGCTTCTGAAATAGCGGCAGCCGAACCTTATTTCATCGGCTCGCACTCCGGGGCTTCCGGCGCATGGGTATGTGGTCCCGAAGACGTAATGCCCGCCGAATACAGGAAACAGTGGGAACCCATCGGTGTGTACAATCACATGACCACCATAAAGGGTCTTTTCACAGCAGGCGACGGTGCCGGCGCATCGAGCCACAAGTTCTCCTCGGGCTCACATGCGGAAGGCCGTATTGCCGCCAAGGGCGCCATCGCATTCATCCTTGACAACAACACCATGCCCAAGGTTGACATGGGAGCAGTCGAGGAGTTGAAGAAGAAAATCCTGGCCCCCATGGACCTTTACGAACAAAACGTGAAGTACTCCAGCGACCCGGACATCAATCCGGCATTCATGAAGCCCAAGATGTTCATGTTCCGGCTCCAGAAGATCATGGACGAGTACTGCGGGGGCGTATCCTCGCAGTTCACCACCAACAAGGCCCTGCTCGAAAGAGGCCTTGAGCTGCTTGTCATGCTGAAGGAAGACTCCGAGAAGCTGGCGGCTGCCGACCTCCACGAACTGCTCCGCGTATGGGAAAACACCCACCGGATGTGGATCGCGGAAAGCCATCTGCGGCATGTCCTGTACCGTGAAGAGAGCCGTTGGCCGGGGTATTACTTCCGCGCCGACTTCCCCGACATGGACGAGAAGAACTGGAAGTGCTTCGTTAACTCCGTATATGATCCTAAAACCGATCAGTGGACTATGAAGAAGGTCCCCATTGTCAATCTGCCGGTTTAGGGTAATACGTTGACTTGAACAACCTCCTGGCACCGGTATCGGGCCGGGAGGTTTTTTTGTTGAATCCCTAACGGTGTTAAAGCCCTAACGGTGTTTGTTTATGTAGTTGGCCAGTTGAACATTTCGTTTATTACAATTATTACACTTGAGGGACCCAGGTGCGTAGTCATGGGTTGCCCCATGACATAACCACTTAACCCAACACGTTTTTAATTTGGAATAAAGGAGAAATAAACAAATGTCACAATTAATTCCCCCTCATGGAGGAAAAGGCTTGACCTGCTGTTTGCTCGAAGGCGCGGAACTGGCAGCTGAACTGAAAAAAGCACAAGGTCTTAAAAAAATCGACATCAGCCCCCGTGAAAAAGGCGACGTGATCATGATGGGCATCGGCGGATTCAGCCCGCTGACCGGTTTCATGACCAAGGCCGACTGGAAAGGTGTTTGCGAAAATTATCTCCTGGCAGACGGTACGTTTTGGCCCATTCCGGTAACGCTTTCCGCATCCAAGGAAGACGCCGCCGCAATCGCAATCGGTGAAGAAATCGCTCTTTTTGATCCGGAGCGCAACGAGTTCATGGCCACCATGAAGGTCACCGAGAAATATGAAATGACCGAGGCCGACAAGAAGTTTGAATGTGAAAAAGTCTATATGGGAGAAGGCACCAAGACTGTTGAAGAGTTTTGGAAGGTCGCCAAAGCCGATCATCCCGGCGTTCAGATGGTGATGGAGCAGAAGGTTGTCAATCTGGCCGGACCGGTCAAGGTGCTCAGTGAGGCCGAATATCCTACCAAATATGCCGGCGTTTACATGAGACCGGCTGAATCGAGAAAGATTTTTGTTGAAAGAGGATGGACAGAAATAGCTGCTCTTCAACTGCGCAACCCCATGCACCGTTCCCACGAATATCTGTGCAAGATCGCAGTCGAAGTCTGCGACGGCGTTTTCATTCACTCCCTGGTCGGCAACCTGAAACCCGGCGATATTCCCGCCGAAGTCCGCGTAAAATGTATTGATGCTCTGGTTAAGAATTACTTCGTGGAAGACAAGGTCCTTCAGGGCGGCTATCCGCTGGATATGCGCTATGCCGGTCCCCGTGAAGCCCTTCTTCATGCCACCTTCCGCCAGAACTATGGGTGCTCCCGCATGATCATCGGCCGCGACCATGCCGGCGTGGGCGATTTTTACGGCATGTTCGAAGCCCAGACCATTTTTGACAAGATCCCCAAACCGGCGGGCGGAAAAGCACTTATGTGCACGCCGCTCAAAATCGACTGGACCTTCTACTGCCATAAATGCGACGGCATGGCATCCCTCAGGACCTGCCCCCACGGCAAGGAAGACCGCGTTCTTTTGAGCGGCACCGCACTGCGAAAAGGTCTTTCCGAGGGAACTCCGATTCCGGATCATTTCGGCCGGGATGAAGTGCTTGTCATTCTTCGTGAATACTATGCAGGCCTGGAAGAAAAGGTTGAGATCAAGCTGCACGGCGCTGCAACGGGCCAATAACCCAATCCCTATCGCCTGATTCAAGAAAAGGAGATGCATTCAAAAGTGCGCCTCCTTTTTTTTGTTGGGCGACGACTACGATTTTAAGTCTGGAAGCCATTTTCCACACGAATTCCTCAAGGGCAAGTAAATTGTACTGAGTGAGTCACGAGCATGAAGGGAGGCAGCCCGGCCTCCCTTTTTTGTCCCCCGCCCGGCCTCATCCAAGCCATTTTTCCATTGAAAAAAATCACTTTCAAGGGTATATGTGCTATGATTCACTTTCAGGACTGTCCGGCGGCAGTCCTGCTCAACTATCGGTTCAACCTTGAATTCCCGGTTTTATATATGGCTGGCTGGTTAGGTTTAATGTCGCGCCCAGCCCGGTCGGCTTGACCGAGCAAAGCGCACTAAGCGAGGGACCCTTGGCAAAGTACCATTGAAAGAAGGAGAAACAGCCGTGAACATCGTTGTCTTACTCAAACAAACTCCTGATACTGAATCTGTGATTCGTATCGCAAGCGACGGCAAGTCGATTGTGACCGACGATCTCAAGTGGATCATCAACCCTTATGACGAGTACGCAGTGGAAGTGGCTCTTCGATTGAGGGAACAACACGGCGGAACGGTAGTCATCCTGAGTTCGGGACCCAACCGGGTGGTCGAGTCCATGAGAACAGCCCTCGCCATGGGGGCAGACAGTGGCGTCCTTATAGACGATCCAGCCCTCGAGGGGGCTGACAGTCTTGGGGTGGCAAAGGCCCTTGCGGCTGCCGCAAAGCAGCTCAACCCGGACATTGTCCTGTGCGGCTCTCGGGCCGTTGACTACGACCTTGCCCAGAGGGGCGCCATGGTGGCCGAATTACTCGAATGGCCCCATGTTGCCCTCGCGATCTCACTTGAGTGCGATGGAAGTAAGGTAACCATCGATCGGCCTATCGAAGGGGGAAAAGTATCGCTCCAGGCTGACCTGCCTGCCCTCGTCACCTTCGGCGGGTCCCATGGAATCTGGAACCCGAGATACGCTTCTCTTCCCGGGATCATGAAGGCCAAGAAGAAGCCCATTGAGATGAAGAAGCTGTCCGATATCGGCCTAAACGGCTCTGAATGCGGAGCGCAGGCGATAAAGATGCGCATCGCCTCCCTGGAAATGCCTCCGCAGCGTGCACCAGGGCGAATAATCGAAGGGGCCGATTCTGCGGTCAAAGCAAAAGAGGTCGTGCGGGAATTGCACGAAGAGGCAAAACTGATCTAAGAAGCGATAGAGGGGAGAAGGAATATGGGAAACTGTGTTTGTGCGATTACTGAGTTTCGCGGCGGCAATTTCCGCCGCGTTTCCGCTGAGGCAGCGAGCGAGGGCAGAAGGATCGCCGATGCTCTGGGGTGCAGCCTTTGTGCGGTTGCCATCGGGTCTGGGGTCGGCGCGAAAGCGGCCGATCTAGGGGCCTACGGAGTTGACAAAGTTTATGCGGCCGACGATCCCTCACTCGAGTACTACATTGCCGAGACCTATGTACCGATCATTGCGGAGATCGTGAAGAAGTGCGACCCATCGGTGGTCATCCTGCCCGCCTCCGTGGATGGCAAGGACCTCGGGGCAAGGCTTGCGGCCAGGCTCGATGCATCTCTCGCTCAGGACTGCATTAAGATCTCATGTGAGGGGGGCGCGATCAAGGCAAAGCGGCCTATATTTGCCGGCAAGACACTTGCCTGGTGCCAGTGGGAGGGTGACTGCCTTCCCATTATCTCCTGTCGGCCCAACGTGATGGAGTGCCTTGTCCCAATACCGGACAAAAAGGCCGAAGTGGAGAAGGTGGAAGTAGCGCTGCCCGCGCCGCGAGCCAAGGTAATTGGTCTTGAACTTGACACTACGGGCAAGGTTGAGCTGACTGAAGCCGGAGTCATCGTCTCTGGCGGCCGAGGCATGAAGGGACCTGAGAACTTCGCAATACTCGAAGAGCTTGCGAGGACACTGGGTGGCGCTGTCGGGGCCTCCCGATCAGCCGTCGATGCCGGGTGGCGTCCCCACTCGGACCAGGTTGGACAGACCGGCAAGGTAGTGAACCCGAACCTCTACATTGCGGCAGGCATCTCCGGTGCAATCCAGCATCTTGCCGGCATGGGCTCATCCAAGTTCGTCATTGCGGTGAACAAGGACCCTGAGGCGCCGATTTTCAGCAAAGCTGACCTCGGAGTGGTGGAAGACCTCTTTAATTTCATTCCTGCGTTGACCGAGGAAATCAAGAAAATGAAGAGCACCTGCTAACAGCAAGACCTTAATCCATTTTGCAATGCCCGGGAAAAAGGTCTAAGGGCGTTATCCAGTCGGGAGGCATAACATGTCAGAGCACGAATCTATGAACTGTGGGGTGGTCATCGTGGGCGCAGGTCCTGCAGGCCTGAGCTGTGCCATTCACCTGTTGAACCTGATTAATTCTCACAATGAAGCTATTGAAAGTGGAACGAAAAAAGGCCGTCTCATCAATGAGGACACTCTGGGCGTGGATGTCCCTCTAATGGTCATAGAGAAAGGCACCGCTGTGGGGGATCTTTCCATCAGCGGCGCTGTTATGAATCCCAATGGGTTAGCCGAACTCATTCCGAATTTCATAGAGAAAGGCGCTCCCCTGGAATCCCCGGCGAAACAGGATTCGGTCCTTTTCCTGACCGCCAAGGGCTCATGGAAGCTACCCGTAACGCCCCCAACCATGCACAACGACGGCAACTATATAGTGTCACTGACCAAGCTCGTCTCATGGCTTGGGGAACAAGTTTCCGAGCTTGGCCTGGACATTTATGCGACATTCAGCGGCAAAGAGATTCTCTATGACGAATCCAACCCCCTTCTGGTGAAAGGGGTGCGATGCGGAGATAAGGGAGTAAACCCCGACGGGACCCTCAAGAGCAACTATGAGGCCGGTATGGACCTCATTGCAAAAGCTACCGTGCTGTGTGAGGGTTCCCGGGGTTCTCTTACCAAGCAACTCATAAAGAAGCTCGATCTGGACAGCGGCAGGAATCCACAGGTTTACGCCACCGGCGTAAAAGAAGTATGGCAACTTCCCGAAGGGCGCCTTGCCGACGGTCGGGTAATCCACACGATGGGGTATCCCCTGGATAGTCGAAGTTTCGGAGGCGGCTTCATTTACAAAATGAGCGAGGATAAAGTATCTGTCGGAATGATATCGGCCCTGGACCAGAGTGATCCCCAGATGGACGCTCACAAAAATTTCTGCAAGTTCAAGGCGCATCCGCTTGTCAGGGAGATTCTAAGTGGCGGCAAGATGCTTTGCTACGGCGCCAAGACCTTGCCCGAAGGAGGATGGAACAGTGTGCCCAAGCTTGGCGGACCGGGTTTCATGATATGTGGAGATGCCGCCAGCCTGATCAATGTTCCGCGTCTGAAAGGCATCAACTATGCAATCAAGAGCGGGATGCTGGCTGCGGAAACCATCTTCGAGTGCATGGAGCAAGCTGATTTCGGCCCGTCACAGTTTGAAAAGTACCAGCAGCGAATTGAAGGTTCCTGGATCGGGCAGGACCTGAAGCCTTTTCGGAATTTCCGCGCTTTGATGAAAAAGGGGGTTGTCCCCTGGGGTCTTATGAAGGCAGGGATCAGTTACTATTCAGGAGGCATATATCCTTTTGGCACTTTGAAGCTCGAACCCGATTTCAAAGAGCTTCAGCCAATGTCAATGCCTGCGCGTGAAAAACAGCAGGACGCGATCAAGTTTGACAATGAGTCTTTGCTCTTTGATAAGCTCACCGATGTTTACGTTAGTGGCACAAAACACGAGGAAAAGCAGCCGTGCCATCTTCAGGTGGATGCAACGAAGTGCAAGACCTGCTATGACACATATGGCGCGCCTTGTGAGGCTTTCTGCCCGGCGCAGGTCTATAATATCGTAAAGAGTGAAGAAACCGGTGATTTTGAACGCATCCAGGTTGATTTCTCAAATTGCGTTCATTGCAAGACTTGCGACATCAGGGACCCTTACGAAGCTATCAACTGGGTTTGCCCCGAGGGGGGCGGTGGGCCGCGGTATAAGAGCATGTAAGCAGTCCTTTGACCGTCCGGCAGAGCCTGGGAGCAGTGTCATTCATGCCACGCGACCCATGCAGCATGTAGATAGCGCAAAGCATAGCGCAGCCGGTACGCTATGCTCCGCCGTGGCGTGGGTTCTGGAACAACAGGGCACGACATCTCAGAATTGCCTGTGGAGCTTCAACAGGGTGATGTAAAAGGATCGGAATTCCCACATCAGGGCGGAAGACCCTATGGACGCCATTCCGGCGAAAGCCGGAATGGCGCCGGAATGACGAAATCATCAGCGATTTGCAGGCGTTTCTCCCACCAGAGAACCCTTTTTCATCTCCTGTTAAGAAGGATTATGCCCAAGTCGATTAAGTTGCGTGGAGAGTTCATTGGGAGTAACCCTAGACGATTTGAGATTGCGCGGAATCGACTACCTGCTTGCATCCACAAAGGACGGGCAGCTCGTGATGGAGCCTTTCTGTTCCTGCGGATCGGCTCTGGATGAGGACTACCGTTGCGCGCAATG
>JBELAB010000068.1:0-9653 GCA_049509275.1 Syntrophobacteraceae bacterium
TGAAAAAAGGCCGGTTCTTTATTGTCCGCCCGGCAAAGGTGTGGATTTTCATTCTATCACGGGTTGGATAGTAGGTGGGTCTTGCGGCTCTGTTTCCAACACTCGTATGGTGCAATGACGGATATTAAAAGCCGGCGGGATACCCCAAGACCGAGTCTATACATACAATCTGTTACAAGAGTAAGCGATCGTTTGGTGAAATGCTCTCCCGGGCATCCCTTATCGATAATCTGGTCCCTTCCGCCAAAAAGGCGGTACATTGGATGACCAGATTAACCCTCTTACCGCCTTTTGGCGGAAGGTACTTCGCGTGGGTGGGCGGGAGGGCTGCGGAAGGCATCCCGCTCATTCTCGACAGCCCGCCCACCCACCCGCGAGGCGGGGCCGTCAGCGGGATGCCTTCTAGTCCGATTTCTGCCTGGAGCGACTCTCTTATTTGATCCGAATTTTGACCTGCAGGCTGTCCACCGCTTTTTCAGTTCCTTCCCAGGGGCGGTACAGAAGTACCTTGAGATCGGCTTGTCCCACCTTCACCGCCTTGATTTTCCATGTCTTTAGTAACGGCCCGCCGAGAATCCGTCCCTCCTTGAGTGGAACTTCAGTGGATTTCAGCACCTTCAGATGCGTTTTGTCCGGCTCGACTATTTCCCATAGATATCCCGTCCCGCCTGAGTGCTCCAAACGAACTTCGAAAATTGCGCCTTCGGGCACGACGATTTCTTTTTCGTTATCCTCTTTGGCGATCACCACAGTCTTGGGTCCCGGACCCTGTGCCGAAGCGAAACCGGCAAAGAGCAAAAGAACAAACACAATAAGCAGAAAGATTCTGGAGAGTTCCATAATTCTCCTTCCCGTCACCGGGATATTTTTTCCGGTGTGATTTTGCCATTTTTTTCAAGCCGGAATACCCGGCCTCTCCACTCCACTCGCTTGCCGAAAAAGGCTGCCGACCAGATAAAAAGACTGAAAAAATCTCTTAGTGGAACGAGCAGCAGGTTGTGTCTCAGGATTTTGTCCCCTAGCCGTCGCACCCCCACCATCCAGGCCATCCAGAGCCTTAAGGCGCTCACTGATGCGAAAACGAACAGTCCAAATCTCGAAAAGCCCGAAAAGGCGAAATAGAGGAAAGAAAGGGCCGTCCCATTAGTAATCAGCGAGCCGGCGTGTCCCCATGGAGCACAGGCGCGTATACCCCTGGCCCACCTCAACTGATGCCGGACAAAATCGATTATGCTCAGCCTCGAGAGAACCGTTTCGACCACATACCTGGAGAGTTTTACCGGCAGACCGGCCTTTCGAACCAGGTTACCCATCATGTAATCATCCGCCAGGTACGGGGCAATTGCCGCGAATCCGCCTATGGTCTCGAGTGTTTTCTTACTAATGGCAATGGCTGCTCCGAAGGCAAAAGAGATCCCGCCGGCCATCTCGGCCACGAGTACCCCCGGAGCAAATTCCGATGAGATTCCGCACGCCTCCAGCTTTGAGGGTGTTCCGGGCGCCTCCCCTGCGCGATAGAGACAGGTGAGCAGGCCATCGGGGGGAAATTCCCCGCAGATCGCCTTGATAAAATCCGGTCCAACCCGGATGTCGCTGTCCAGCATCAGGAGAATCTCATGGCCGGCGTGCGGGAGCATGTTGTTTAAAGTGCTTGCCTTCGGATTAGGGCCGATTTCGTCGGCGCTTATCACCAGTTGGATCGGAACTTGGGGGAAGTCTGCCTGCAGTCGGGCGATAACCGGAAGAGACGAATCCTGCGAATCGCCAACCCCGAAGATGATTTCGAATTCGGGATAGTCCTGGCGGCAAAGGGATGCATAGTTTTGATAGGCCCGAAAGTCCGCTCCGCAAAGAGGAATCAGAATGGAAACAGGGAGAAATTTTTCGCAACGGCGCGCAGGAGGAGCGGCAAAGAACTTCTCGGCGGCAATTATGCTTACCAGGTAATAGCAGGCGGAAGCCGCAGTCAGGATGCCAAGAAAGGTCCTGACGTACTCGATGAAACTCGAGAGGGATAAAGTCTGGTGTTCGGGCAGGCAAATGAGCGCTACGCCAAAGCAGACCAGAATGGTCCCCGCCCAGCGCATCCGGTCGATTTGTTCCCTCAGGAAGAATTTTGCCCCCAGGACCGTTACCACATACACGAGTGCAGTCGCTGGAACCACAAAACTCAGGTTGGCCCAGGAGAGTACGGTCAAGAAAGAAAAAAAACTCACGGTCAGGCATAAAACGCCAAGAATGAAGTTCAGGTTGCCGGCTATTCGCTTTATTGTTCGCAGGATCTCAAGCCGGCTGAGCGCCGAGACGTCGCCTACCTGCTTCATACCCTTGGTGAGAAAAACGTCCCCGGCGGCACTTGAAAAGACAACCATAAGGACCATCAGGGCGGTCAGCATGCAACTTCCCCCGGTCCGGGTTCGGCGCTTTTCGGAAGCGAGCCCCCTGTTTTATCTTTTCTTGCGCCTGAGAGTGAAACCAGAAAGACCCCGAGAACGATAAGCACAGAGCCGAACCAATGCGCCGGCGAGACCGGTTCGTCCAGAAAGTAGCTGCCGGAAAACACGTTCAGAATGTATCCGAGCGCAGTTACCGGAAGCACGAGGCTCAGGTCGGCCCACGAAACAACGGAAAGAAAGCAGGCGAAAAAAACGATCAGCAGAAAGATTCCTCCCCAGATAAAAGGGCTCTTCAGCGCGTATGCCAGCATGATGAAAGAGAAGCCATCGCTGAATGAGGGCATCGTAGCGATTACTTTCATTCCTTTGCTGAGCAGCGTATTTGCGACTGCCTGGGCAATAACCGCCAGGGTGATTACAAACGTTGTTTTCATAAATCCTTTTCCAGATCGAAGTAGGTGGAAGGGATTATTCCAAGCCGTTCGATTTTAGTACGCACACGGGGATCGATCAAGATGGAGAGTTCCCGAAATCGTTGCAATTGGCTTGCATCGTGCGTTGATGGCGAACAGGGGAGGGCGGGATGAAAATATATTTCGCTGGTCCCCTGCGGCAGGCTGTCGAGCACCGATAAGACATACTCGATGCTCATATTGCCGGTCAGCAGGTTTCCATATACCCTCTGCGGAAAAACAAACCCTCGCCTCCGGAGTTTTCGCTTCATCCTCCCCGTGAGGAGTTTGAAAACAAGAGCATATCCGGCTGCTAACAGGGGGGAAGCGAAAAAGGGGAGGGCTGAAAAAAAACTATCGGCCGGGACCCGCACTCTTTTTATGCGGTACCTTTCGGAGAGTTCAACTACTGCATCCAGGACGACGGGATGCACGTGCAAGTGGCAGTGGCTGTCCACGTGAGAAAAAATTAAGCCGGATTGGCTGAATTTTTCGAATTGAGCGGCAATTTCATTGAAAAGGTCCTTTCTCGCGCTCCGGCAAAAAAAATACTGCATGCCGGCTATGGCCGGGTCGGATGGAAAAGTTCCATTTTTGCCGGCAACATGCGGGATTTCCGACGGACGCAGAACCGGGCGCCCATCGGCGCAGGTGACGTGAAGTCCTACGGCAAGGCGGGGATTTTCTTTTGCGAGAATTACCGCATGCTCGTACGCCCGGCCCGAGACCATCAGGCTGGCGCTTGTCAAAATTCCACGGCGGTGAGCAAGGATTACGGCTTCATTAACTTCCCTTGAAACGCCGAAATCATCCCCATTTATAATCAGGCGGCGGGGTTTCATCTCTTGTACCCATTCACCACAGAGGCACAGAGAGCACAGCGCGGCCAAGGCCGCGCTGTGTCCTCTGTGCTACTAACGTGCAGTTTCTTGAAATTTTGGCAAGCATATGAGGCTAAACCGTTGTTTTCTCCGCGTCCCCGCGTCTCCGCGTCCCCGCGTGATATGGTTTTCGCCCTTTGGTTGCGGCCTTGGCCGCGCTGTGTCCTCTGTGCCTCTGTGGTGAACACTTTCTTTCACCTGGTCTTCTCGAAAACGTTGCCGGTAAATTTTTTGCGCCGCGCCCGCAGTCTCAGATAATCTCGGGCTTCCTGATAAAGGCGGCTGCGGTCATGGCTGTCGAAGATTGCCCGCCGAATTATCCTGTAGATCACTTTTGGCCTGAAATAGTAGCGGCCATAAAAGTACTCGACCGCATCCACGATCTCCTGCCTGCTGAGCCAGGGGTACTCGTAGTTGGGGAGTTGATGTCCCAGTTCGTCCGACATGTCGTCTTCGGTCAGGTAGCCATTGGTTTGAAGATATTCATAAAATTCTGTGCCGGGAAAAGGGTGCGCCAGAGAGACCTGGATGGTTTCCGGATCGAGCTGCTCGGCGAATTCGATGGTGCGCATTATAGTCTCTTTGGTTTCGCCGGGCAGGCCTATCATGAAATCTCCGTGGACGGTCAGACCCAGTTCGCGGCAGTTTTTCATGAATGTGAGTGACTGTTCGACCGTGATTCCCTTCTTCATGTTATCAAGAACTTCCTGGACGCCGGATTCAAAGCCCACTACCAGAAGACGGCAGCCCGCTTCCTTCATGGCCTTGAGCATATCGTAGTCCGCATGCACCCGGCTGTTGCAGGACCATGTGAAATTGAGCTCCTTGAGGTGCTTGCAAAGCTCGATTACACGCGCCTTGCCCCATGCCCAGGTGTCATCGTCGAAGAAGATTTCTTTTACTTCCGGGAAAAGTTCAAGCGCGCGCTTAACTTCGGCAACGACGCTTTGGTTGCTGCGAACGCGCCATGGATGCCCGGTGAAAGTCTGCGGCCAGAGGCAATAGATACATCTGGCCGGACATCCGCGCGAGGTGTAAAACGCGAGATAGGGATGCTTTAGAAAAGGAATGTTGTATTTGGCCGGATCAATGTCGCGCCTGTATATTTCCACGATAAACGGAAGTGAATCCAGGTCTTCGATGGGCCGCCGGTCAGCATTGTGAACTATTTTCCCATTTTCTCTGTAACTTACCCCTTCGATCTCCTTGAGGTCCTTTCCCGAGGCGAATTCGGCTACGGTGTAGTCGAACTCCTTTCTTGCAACGAAATCGATCGCCGATGACGCATTCAATGCCTGCTCGGGCTGGACGGAAACCGGCGGTCCGACAAAGGCGATCTTAATGGCGGGATTGACTTCCTTTATCTTATCGGCAAGGCTGACATCGTTGTGAAAACCGGCCTTGCTGGTGAATAAAACGAGAAATTCAAAATCCTTTGCGATGCGAATGGTTTCTTCAGGGCTGATTCCGTGCGGCGGGGCGTCAACAAGCCTGCTTTCCTTTATCAATCCGGCGGCATAGGCGAGCCAGACAGGGTACCAGTAGGATGCGATTTCGCGGCGCGCAGGCCACCGGGCGCCCGCACCCCCGTCGAATTTCTCGAATGACGGAGGGTTTAGAAGCATAGTTTTCATTTTCCGTGGTCTCCTTGAATTTAAAAAAAGGCACTATACGAGGGCAAAGGGTCCCATGTCAAGAAGCCGGGTTTGGACGGACGATTCCGGGTGGCCTTTGGAAGATGCCCGAAAGCGTGTCGGCGTATAAGTCATGTAGGTCATCTAATACGTATAACGGCTTCCGGCGACGCTCATTCAGGTATTATCCACAGTCAATTGCTTCGCTGATTCCATTGCCGGCCAAAACCATCGGCAGGACATTTTCCTCGGAGGGGACAATGCAGTTGATAATTGCAGGCCCGGGTTTTCGCAGCGCCTCGGGCAGCCCTTTGACTACGTCCTCTTCGGTCCTGAATGTGTATCCCGCGATGCCGTATGCCTTCGCAAGGATTTCGAAATCAGGATGGAATGAGAAATTTACGGCCATATAGCGCCCCTGGCAGTAGTATTCCTGGAGCTGGCGCACCATGCCCAGAGAGGAATTGTTAATGATGATGATTTTAACGCTGAGGCCCTGTTCCATCATCGTTCCAAGCTCCTGCATGGTCATCTGGATACTGCCGTCCCCGGTCACCAGAATGACGTTACTGGCGGGAGCGCCGAAGCATGCGCCAATAGATGCCGGCAGGCCGAATCCCATACAGCCCAGCCCGCCGGAGGAAACCAGCGTGCGTGGTTTCTTGAAATGGTAGTACTGAGCTACCCACATCTGGTGCTGGCCTACGTCGGTTACGATAATGGCCTCGCCCCTGGTGCAGTTCCAAAGCTGCTCGATAATGAACTGGGGCTTTAGGCCGGAATCGCGATTGTAGCTCAAAGGGTATTCGGCTTTAAGGGACTTGATGCGTGCGAGCCATTCGGAACGGTCGATTTTTTCAATAAGCGGGAGGAGCGCCTTCAAAATGAGTTTTACGTCGCCGACCAGCGGTACATTTGTAGCGATCACCTTTCCAATTTCTGCCGGATCGATGTCGATGTGGACTACAGTGGCGTGCGGGGCGAAGCTGTTGATGTTCATTACGACCCGGTCATCGAATCGAGCGCCGAGGCCGATCAGGAGGTCACACTCCGTAATTGCCAGATTGGCGTAGCGGGTCCCGTGCAGGCCAAGCATGCCGAGGAAGAGCGGATGGTCGCCGGGGAAGCCGGCAAGGCCCATGAAGGTATTGGTTACCGGCGCCGTTATCGCCTCGGCAAACTTCAAGAGTTCTTCCGATGCGTTTGAGGCTATTATCCCTCCTCCCGCATAGATAACGGGCCTTCTGGCTTTTGCTATGAGCCTGGCGATCTCGTTTATTTGGGCCGGATGCCCTTTATAGGTCGGTCTGTAACCACGCAGCCGCACCGTCGACGGGTATTTGAAACTTATCTTAGCCTGGGCCACGTCCTTTGGAATATCTATGAGTACCGGGCCGGGCCGGCCGGTCGATGCGATATGAAACGCGTTCTTTACCACGACCGGCAGTTTTTGCGGGTCCTTGAGGAGGTAATTATGCTTGGTAATCGGCATTGTAATGCCGGTGATATCCACTTCCTGGAAGGAGTCCGTTCCAATCTGTATCCTGGGAACCTGTCCGGTGAACAAAACGAGCGGGACCGAGTCCATGTAAGCGTTTGCGATGCCCGTTACCAGGTTGGTAGCCCCCGGGCCGGAAGTCGCAATACACACACCTACGCCGCCGGTAACCCGGGCATATCCATCGGCAGCGTGCACGGCCCCCTGTTCGTGCCGCACGAGCACGTGTTTAATTTTGGTCGAATGATACAGGGCGTCGTAAACCGGAAGGATTGCCCCACCCGGATAGCCAAACACAACTTGCACGTTTTCTCTTTCGAGGCACTCAACCAGGGCCTCGGCAACTGTCATTTCCACGAAAACACCTCCGGAAAGTCCTTGAACCGGCCGCACCTGCACAGTCCGCCGTTCTAATCTTCTTCCAATTCCAGCGCCGGGGGGGCTGCGCCCAGTGATACGGATTTGCTTCCCCGAAGCATGGCTATCTTTCCTGTGCGAACGAGTTCCTTGATCCCGTATGGGCGAAAGGATTCTTCGAATGCGTTTATTTTGTCCTCAGTCCCGGTACATTCGAAAGTCATGGTCTTCCTGCCCAGGTCCACGACACGAGCACGGAATATCCCGGCGATGTTCATGATCTCAACGCGCTGGCTCGGTTCGGCCGCAACCTTGATCATTACCAGTTCCCGGTCGACATATTCGTCTTCCGTTATATTACTTATCTTGATAACATCTATAAGCTTGTGGAGTTGCTTGGTAACCTGCTCTATGAGGGGTTTGTCTCCCTCCACTACTATGGTCATCCGGGAGACATCATTTCTGTCGGTGCGACCCACCGCAAGACTGTCGATATTGAAGCCTCGGCGTGCAAACAGGCCTGCAACTCGAGTCAGAACACCTGGAGCGTTCTCAACCAGCACCGAAAGGGTATGCTTATCCATTTATTTGAAATCTCCCGCAGAGTTTTGGAAGTATATTGAATTTACATGGTTTGGACGAAATATATCAACATTGACTGAGCTTTTAAAGCGCAATAACTGAGGAGATTCAATTGGGCTACGGTAAAATCATAAACTTCTTTTTTGAACTGGGGATGCTCAAAAAAACCCCTCGCTCGGGATTTCAGTTTCTGGGGTCCGGCCGCGAATCCGTTGCCGACCATTCGTTCCGTGTGGCAATGATCGGCTTTGCTCTTGCGCGCATGGACTCAACCGTTGACCCCTTCAAGGTCGTTTGCATGTGCCTGGTTCACGATCTGCCGGAAGCACGCACCGGGGACCGTAACTATGTCAATAAGAGATATGTCGAAGTAGACGAAACCCGTGCAATAGCTGATCTCGCCGGCGCACTCCCCTTTGGGGACGAGATAATGGAGCTTCTCAAAGAGTACAGGGGGTCCGAAACAGTTGAGGCCGGACTCGTTCACGATGCCGACCAGCTTGACCTGATTTTGGAACTCAAGGCGCAAAACGACCTCGGAAATTCCTACGCCGTAAAATGGATACATTTCGCCAGACAGCGCCTGATTACTTCGATTGCCAAACAGATCGCCGAAGAAATCCTGACGACGGATTCAACAGACTGGTGGTTCAAAGGACACGATGCGTGGTGGGGGAAAAATCTCGAAGAATAATGAACGTAAACCGGGTATCGGAAATGGAGTGATAATTATTCGGGGTCTTTCTTCCGGCGATCGGATATCGATATCACTTTACTCTGCTTGCCGGGTTTTTCATCTTTCTGTTTTTTGTGCACGACCAATTCGGGCTTTGCGGGGCTTTTTCTTGTGTCCTCGGGCTCGGTTTGAGAATGTTCTTCGGCGGGAGCGATCACTTTTTCAATTCGCATTGGCCGGCCTCCCATCGTGAACTCCTCGCCGTTGTAATAGGGTTCGCGCAAAATCCAGGTTGCCGTCAGCAGGGGAACCTGGAGCACCAATAATTTCACCTGAAACCAACCCGGCTTCACGTCGAAGGATATTTCTTCGACTCTGGCAAAAAAGGTCGGGTTGTTATCCATATATACGAGAACGACGTCCCCAACTTTGGTCATTAGCGCCTGCCGGCACCTCCGGTTGTCCGGTCCGCATTGGACCTGTTAACACCATTATACACCTTATCCGGAAATAAATGTGCCCGGACCGGTGATTTTTCGCGTTGGTTCAATGATCGAGAGGCATACAAGACAGGTTATTTTGGCTAGCGCCATTTTGTTTGCGTCCCATCACGTATTCCTCGCTCACGCTTGCCGGGACCAGAGGCAGTTTCTCGATATCCGGGACCTGAAACCCAAAGAGCATCTCCAGGAATAGTGTAACGATCCTGAAGGTTGCTCCCCACAATAGTTCGGCCCGCTCTCCGATCTTATAAATGAAGCATGGGAAATCCAGGGTCGTCCCTTTGAATCTCCACTGCATATGGGGAGGAACGAACCTCCTGAGGAGGGCGTAGTTAAACGGGTTGAGAAGAGCACGCAGGGGAAACTGCACGATCCTTTCAACTTCCCGGCTCAAGTGGAATCGTTTCTGGTATGAAACCCATGCAACCATCGGATGGATTGACCGGCGAAAGAGAATGAGGCACTGGGTGGGAAGCGGGCCAAGGAAAGTCAGGCCGAAAGGATTAAGACCCATTTCTTCCCATGCCTCTCGGAGGCCTGCCGCATAAAGCAGCGAGAGAAATTCGGCATTTTCGGGCTGTCCTGTTCGCAATTCGCTCCAACAGGGCCATTTCGAAAGGCTTGAACCTCGAAATGCCAGAAGACGGGCAATAAAATGGTCGAGCTTTTCAATG
>JBELAB010000069.1:0-9612 GCA_049509275.1 Syntrophobacteraceae bacterium
GGTCGCAACGCCGATGAGTTTCGCTCCGAACTTGGTCATGACGTTTTGCAGTCCCTGTTTGAGATTGGCTCCTCCGCCATAGACCGCATGTTTTTCTCCAAGCGATGAGGAGGCGATGTCGATAGGCTCTCTAAAATGACTTATTATGTAACGGCGCATATAAGTTGCGCAGCCCTGAGACCCGTGCAGCAGGGGCACTGATCCCTCGATGCCCCGGAAGGCCAGGCAGGCCCCAAGGGGCTTGCAGAGCTTACAGGCATTGGTAGTGGACGTGTATGGCGAATGTTCCATCTCAAACCTTCTTTTCTCTGCGGGGCACAAAGCGCCAGACCGGGCTCATGACCGAGGAGTGAACTTCCCTTGCGAAGTTGAGCATTCCCACAAACCCCTCCAGAGGCTGCTTGCGTTCATGATTGTGGTCGCAGAATCCAACCCCGAGCTTGTAGGCGATAGGCCTTTCCTTGACGCCCCCGACAAAAATGTCGCAATCCTTTTCCTTAAGAAAGCTGGCAAGCTCAAGCGGATTGGAGTCATCGACTATGATGGTCCCCTCGTCGGTGATCTCGTACAGGTCTCTGTAATCTTCCTCAGTGCCCGTTTGAGACCCCGCCATGACGACCTGCATTCCGAGCAGACGGAAGGCCTTGACCAGTGAGAAGGCTTTGAAGGCCCCTCCTACGTAGATAGCGGCCTTCTTTCCTGAAAGGTCTTCTCTAAATTTCCGGAGCTCCGGATAGAGGACCGAGAGTTCATCTTTGACCAGTTGCCGCGTTCGCTCGATAATTCCAGGGTCCTTGTCCTGGAAGAATCCGGCAACGTCGTAGAGCGCCTGGGCCATGTCCTCAACACCGAAGTAGGAAACCCGCAGAAAGGGAATTCCGAAGGACTCCTTCATCATTTTGGCAAGCTCGATAGTGGCGCCGGAGCACTGGACCAGATTAAGAGCGGCCCCATGCGCCCGCATGATCTGTTCGACGCGTCCGTCCCCGGTTATGTTCGCTACTGTCTCGACGCCCATTTTTTTGAAGTAATCGCGGACGATCCAAAGCTCGCCGGCCAGGTTGAAGTCCCCGAGGATATTGACGCTGAGATCGGAGATGCCCGTGGTATCTCCCGTTCCTACCAGCCGGAACATGGCCTTGCAGGCGGCGCTGTACCCCTCGCGCTTGTTTCCCTTGAACCCCTCGGATTGAACCGGAAGGACCGGGATTTTCTTTTCAGCCGCCACCCGCCTGCAAACCGACTCCAGATCGTCTCCGATGATGCCCACGATGCAGGTCGAATAGACGAATGCCGCCTTCGGCTTATGGCGCTCTATCAGTTCTGTGAGCGCCCGGTAGAGCTTCTCCTCGCCCCCGAAGATGATATCCATTTCCTGGAGGTCGGTAGAGAAACTGAGCCGGTGCAGGGCAGGGCCGGACGACAGGGCGCCCCGGATATCCCAGGTATATGCCGCGCATCCTATGGGGCCGTGAACGAGGTGCAGCGCATCCGCAATGGGGTAGAGCACGACTCTTGAACCGCAGAACACACATGCCCGCTGGCTTACCGCTCCCGCAAGGCTTTCCCGGTTGCAGTCCATTTCGAAGGCCCCCCGGCCCTTTCTGTGGATCTGGTTCTCGCGTTCCTTGAAGATTACTGCCCCGACGGCGCTCATTGGATTTTCCTGTTGTTAGTTGTTAGTTGTGAGCTAACTAAAAACTCCTAGAGGAGGTAGGCTTCGGCGGGCTTGCCTTCCTCGAGTGCATCCAGTATTTCATCGATGACGTTTTCACCGCTCACGTTTCGGTACCAGTATCCCTGGGGGTAGATGATAAGGATCGGCCCTTCCTCGCAGAGCTTAAGGCAGCCCGTGCTTGAGACGATAGCATTCATGCCGCGGTTTGCAATTTCCTCTTCGAGGTAATTTATGAGTTGCATCGACTCTTTTTTGATGCACTTTCCCTTGGCTTCAAGACCCCTGAAACTGGCGCAAACGAGTATGTGGCTGTCAGGTTTTTGCATTTTCGTCACCCTTCTTAAAACCTCAGAATTTGGTTTTTCACTCTTCCTCGCGTGGCGATAGAACCAGGAGGAGTTATTTTTTCCTTTTTCTGCTCACTGCTCCTCGCGTGGTGATAGAACCAGGAGGAGTTATTTTTAATTGTTCACTGCTTCCCGCTTCCCGCTTCACTGCTCACCGCTCACCGCTACATGACCAGTTCGAAGGATTCCTCGGGGGAATCCCTGTCTTTGCGGTCGAGGAGGGCATCGAGTATTTTTTCGAGCAGGCGTATTGCTCCCATGTATCCTACGGTGGGAAAATAGCTGTGCCCGACACGGTCCAGGATAGGGAAGCCGAACCGGATAAAGGGGATGTCCTCGTCCCGCGCGATGTACTTGAGATAGGTGTTGCCCAGCATGAGGTCGACGGGATCGTTATTTAACCACTGGTGGAAAAGAAACATGTCGCCCCCCGCCCTGACATTCACCTGGTGAGGAATTCCCCTGGTGATCTCCCGGATTCTGGTCTCGAAAGCCTTGCCGGGGCTGCCGGTGACAATGTGGATGGGCCACATGTCGATCGAGACGAGAAACTCGGTAAGGGAGACGAGCTGGTCCGGGTCTCCTACAAGCCCCACCTTTTTGTGATAGAAGTACTGGTGCATGTCGGTGATGACGTCCAGCAGCCGTCCCCGCTCGATGTTGATCGAATCGGGGACGCTAACCCCCGCAACGGTCCTGAGCGTATCGATGAATGAGTCCGTAGCCTTAAGACCGATGGGCAGGTCGATCAGTTCACAGTGAACGTTGCATTTCACATCCAGGGCGCGGGCTGCCGGCCATGAAGCGGTCGGGCCGAGCGCAACGGTAGCCTTGCTGTCACCGGTGCTCACCAGGGCGCCGACTGTGACGCCGCCCTTTGGGTACATTTCAAATTTTCCGGTTTGAGGGCAATTCAAAACATTGGAAGTGTCCGGGAAAATAACTGTCCTGATGCCCAGTTCGCAGGCAATCCTTCTGATCTCTGCCATGTCCGACGGCTCGACATACCCGGGAATGATGTTGATCTGCTCCGACCGCTTCCCGTTGGATGCGGAAAAATAACTCACCATGGCTTTGGTCATATTCGCAAAGCCGGTTACGTGCGATCCGACATAGCTCGGCGTATTGGCGTGAATGACGAACTTGCCTTTGGGTATCTTTCCCTCGGCGTCGGCTTTTCGCGCTATCTGCGGGATATCGTCTCCGATGGTCTCCGACAGGCAGGTGGTGTGGACGGCTATGACGTCGGGACTATAAACCGTAAAAATCGTATCTATTGCCTGCATAAGATTGGCCTGCCCGCCGAATACGGATGCCCCTTCGGTAAAGGAACTGGTCGAGGCCATGACCGGTTCCTTGTAGTGCCGGGTCAGGGCGCTGCGGTGGTATGCACAGCATCCCTGAGAGCCGTGGCTGTGAGGCAGGCAGCGGTGAATGCCCAGCGCAGCGTACATCGCCCCGACAGGCTGGCATGTTTTCGCCGGATTTATCGTGAGGGCGCTTCGTTCGCTGATCTCTTTCGGTGTATGTCGAAGCAGCATGAGGTTATTCTCCCTTCAGCCGATCACTGGCAAGCATAGGTTGCGGCCAGTTCGGGATTTGTCTGCCAGGGCGCTTTGAGATACGACCATACTTTGCTGTTCACCATGCGGTCGATCTCCTCGTAGAAGTTTACCGCGCCCTTGAATCCTGCGTAGGGACCACCCGTATCGTAGCTGTGGAGCTGCTTCATCGGGATGCCTTTTTTCTGTATGGCGTACTTTTCCTTGATCCCTGCGCAAAAAATTGCAGGCTTATAGATGTCGATCATTCTTTCTGTTTCGTACTGGCTGATATCGTCTATGACCAGGGTCCCCTCGGCCATTTGGGCCATCATTCCCTCGTAGTCTTTGAAGAGGAAGCCCTTTGCGGCAAGCTCTTCGATTTGTTCGGCGCTCTTTCTGGGACGGTATCTGTCCGGGTCCGGACCGACCGCCAGTTCTTCGATGTTTCTGCTGTCCGCGTCAATCTTTATGCCGGGCAATACCCTGCGGCCCTCGTAGTCATCTCTGTGAGCGAACTCATAGCCGGCGGAAATCGTCTTCATGCCCATCTCCGCAAAAAGGTCCTGGTAATGGTGAGCGCGGGAGCCGCCGACAAAGAGCATGGCGAGCTTTCCTTCGCAACGCGTCCTGACCTCAGCCTGAACTTTTTCCACCTCCACCATCTCCTCGGCTATGACCTCCTCAACCCTGCCGGTAAGCTCCTGATCGTCGAAATACTTTGCAATCTTGCGCAGGGACTTTGCAGCGGATTTAGCACCGATGAAGTTGATCTTTATCCAGGGAATGCCGAATTTTTTCTCCATCATCTCCGCGACGTAATTAATGGACCTGTGGCACATGATTGCGTTGAGGTCCGCCGTATGCGCGCGTGCGAACTGTTCGTATGTGGAGTTGCCGCTGAACGTGGCCACCGGGGTGATCCCGCATTTTTGCAACAGTCGGTCGATCTCGAAGCCATCGCCGCCTATGTTGTACTCTCCGAGCATGTTTACGCGGAACTTGCCCTCGTTTGTCGCCGTATCATCAAGCCCTACAACGTGCTTGAATATGCCGTTGTTGGCTATGTGGTGGCCTGCCGACTGGCTTACTCCCTTGTAGCCTTCGCAACTGAAACCGAAGACGTTGATCCCGAGTTTCTCTTTCATCTCCTTTGCCACAGTGTGAACGTCGTCGCCGATCAGACCGACCGGGCAGGTGGAAAAGATACTGATGGCCTTGGGCTTGAAGATGTCGTAAGCCTCCTGGATTGCGGCCCTGAGCTTTTTTTCGCCCCCGAATACGATATTCTCGTCCTGAAGGTCTGTCGAAAAGCAGTAAGGCATAAAATTTGGGTCTTCGGCAGTCGGCGGCCTGGTCTGATTTCGCCTGGTAAGCCAACTGTAGAATCCACACCCGATCGGGCCGTGAGTGAGGTTTACGAAATCCCTGGTCGGCCCCAGCACCACCCCTTTGCAGCCCGCATAAGCGCATCCGCGCTGGGTTATTATGCCGGGAATGGCGCGGGTATTAGCCGCTATTTCAGGCACTTCGCCCTCTTTGTTTATGACGATCTGCTTCGCTCGTTTGCGGGCGACTTTAGTCGGGTACGCGGCAATCAGTTGCTTTTTTACGGCGTTCGGGTCGATTGTGTCGACCTCGATCGCGGCTCTTCTGTCAATCATTGCAGCCATCGGTTTCTCCATTTTGGGCAAAAGCTGTTATAGTTCGTCGAGGACGCTCTCGCCCCATTCTCCGGTCCTGACACATACGGAGTCCTGGACAGGGGTCACGAAAATCTTGCCGTCCCCCGATTTTCCTGTGCGGTTGACCCTGATTATCGTACTTACGGCCGTATCGACCAGGTTGTCAGGCAGGACGATGAATATAAACCTTTTCGGGATCAGGCGCTGAGAGTGACCGAGTTGGGCTATCGCTTCCTCGTATCCTTTCTCCGCACCTTTCAGCAGGGTGTAATCGACCAGGCCCTTTCCTCTGCCCAACGCATCCCTGGCGGTCATAGAGGAGATTCCCGCATCCGACAGGGCCTTTTTCGTCTTGTTCATCATGTTCATGCGGACAATGGCCAGTACCTCTTTCATAGCGCTACCTCTTCAATTTCGCCTGAAGACATCTCCCTGATCCCGGAACTGATCGTGTAAACCTCGTCTACCGAAGAGACGAAGATCTTCCCGTCTCCGTATGCGCCCTTTGCGCCCGTCCTGGCGGCCTCGATGACGGTTTTGATCACATAGTCCTTGTCCTGGTCGTCTACGACCGTGAGCAGCAGCTCTTTGGGGATTTCGTCGTAGGTAATCTCTCCGATTTTTATGCCGCGCTGTTTGCCGCGGCCAACGACCGAGATCTTGGTTACCGCCGGAAATCCTGCCTCCATAAGGGCGGCTAGAACATTATCGACCTTTTCCGGCCTCACAATCGATTTGATCATTATCATGGCGAATCTCTCCTTACCCTTTTAGCCGCTCTTATCCGGCCAGCCCGTGCTCGATGAGAAGCTTTTCCAACTGGTCCGTATGCATCGGTTTGGGGATGACCTGCATCTCGTTTTTCTCGATCTTGCTCGCCAGGGTCCTGTATACATCGGCCTGGCAATGCGCCGGATCGAACTCGATCACGGTCTTGCGGTTGATTTCAGCCCTCTGGACCATGTTGTCCCTCGGCACGAAATGAATCATTTGAGTCCCCAGCTTTTCAGCGAACGCTTCGATCATGTCCTGCTCGTTGTCAACTTGCCTGCTGTTGCAGATAAGCCCGCCAAGCCTGACACCCCCGGCTTCGGCGAATTTGACGATGCCTTTGCAGATGTTGTTCGCCGCGTACATGGCCATCATCTCACCCGATACCACGATGTAGATCTCCTTCGCCTTTCCCTCGCGGATGGGCATGGCGAAGCCGCCGCACACCACATCGCCCAGGACGTCGTAGAACACATAGTCCAGGGCCTGACTCTCCGCGTAAGCCCCGAGCTGCTCGAGCAGGTTGATCGATGTGATGATTCCCCGGCCTGCACAGCCCACGCCCGGTTCAGGACCTCCGGATTCGACGCAGATCGAATTGCTGAAACCGACTTTTCTGATGTCGTCGAGTTCTACGTCCTCGCCTTCGGTGCGAAGGGTGTCGAGCACGGTTTTCTGTGCGAGCCCACCCAGCAGCAGCCTCGTAGAATCTGACTTGGGGTCGCAGCCCACAACCATGACCTTTCTGCCCATTTCCGCCAGACCGGCCACCGTGTTTTGGGTAGTTGTCGATTTGCCGATACCGCCTTTGCCGTAAATGGCAATCTTTCTCATTGGAAACCTCCTATCAAATAGAGATCGTTGTCATTCTCTAAAGCAGGAGGTGTGCCAATAGGGCTTAATACTGATTAACTTGCTGTTATAATTAGATGAATTTATTATAGACCTGAGAAATGCATGACTCGCTGGAAAGTCGGAACCAGACACAAGCGTAAGGTAGGCTTACAAAAATGTAAGGTTTTTCTTTTGGGGTTACCCGGCAATCAGGGCTTTTTAAAGGCTCTTTCAAAAGGATTGTTGAACGCGCCTTTTTTCTCGGCACGGACTCCTTTGTTGTCTCTTACCCTCTCGGAAGGGGGGTCTCCGTTTCCCGGTTTCGAGGTTTCGAGCACTGAAGACGATTTCATGGAAAGCGAGACGCGGCCCCTTTCCAGATCAACATCGAGAACGGTAACGGTAACTTTTTGGTGCACTTGAACCACCTGCCGGGGATCTTTCACGAACTTGTCCGAGAGTTCGCTCACATGGACCAGGCCGTCCCTGTGAACCCCGACATCCACAAAAGCGCCGAAAGCCGTAACATTGGTTACGATTCCGGTCAGTTTCATGCCGGCCTCGAGATCGGCCAATTTCTCAATCCCCGGTGCAAAAGAAAATGATTCAAAAGTCTTGCGGGGATCTCTGCCGGGTTTTGCGAGTTCCAGCAGTATGTCAAGCAGGGTCGGAATGCCTGCTTGCTCTGTTACATACAGCGCTGGGTCGATTTTATCCCGAAAAGACGCCTCACGCATCAGATCGGCCGGCGAACACCCCAGGTCCCCGGCCATTTTTTCCACAATGTGGTAGGATTCCGGATGGACAGCACTGGCATCCAGCGGATTTTCTCCACCGGATATCCTCAAAAAACCCGCCGACTGCTGGAATGCCCGCGGGCCAAGGCGGGGAACTTTCCTCAACGCCTCCCTCGAACGAAACGGCCCTTTATCATCCCGGTGCGTGACGATGTTTCCGGCAAGTTGGGGTCCGAGCCCCGAGACATAAGCAAGGAGTTGAGGGCTTGCCGAATTGATTTCAACACCGACCGCGTTTACGCAACTTGCCACCACATCGTCCAGGCCCTTCCTCAACTCGGTTGGATCGACATCGTGTTGATACTGGCCTACACCGATTGATTTCGGGTCGATTTTGACCAGTTCCGCCAAGGGATCGATAAGACGCCTCCCTATCGAGACCGCCCCCCGGACGGTCAGGTCATGATCGGGGAACTCCTCACGGGCCGCGCTGGAAGCCGAGTAGATGGATGCACCGCTTTCATCTACCATAACTATCTTGATTTCTTCCGAAAGACCGAGACCTCGGATGAAGGATTCAGTTTCCCTGCCGGCGGTGCCGTTTCCTATGGCGATGGCCTCGGTGGCGAACTCAGAGGCAAGGGAGCGGATGCGCTCTGAAGCCTTCGCTGAAGACTGCGCTCCCGAATGCGGGTAAATGGTCTCGTTGTGGATTAGCTTTCCATGGGGGTCCAGGCAGACAAGCTTACACCCGGTGCGGAAGCCCGGGTCTATCGCCATGACCTTTTTGAAGCCCAGAGGAGGCTCCATCAGAAGGTGGCGTAGATTGTCGGAAAATATCCTGATAGCTTCCCTGGCCGCGCGGAGTTCGGATTCGTGCTTGATTTCCGTCTCGAGCGATGGTGCGAGGAGCCTTCCATAGCTGTCACGAACAGCGGTCCTGACCTGCTGAGAGCCATCCGACTCATTCTTTACAAAAATGGACTCGAGCAAGGACACAGCTTCATCTTCAGGAGGCCGTATGTGGACTGTCAGGAAGCCCTCCTTCTCACCACGGCACACTGCCAGCATCCTGTGCGACGGCGCTCCCGTCACCCATTCTTCCCTGTCATAGTAATCGCGGTACTTATCGCCTTCCGCCTCTTTTCCGGGCGCAACTTTGGAGCGGAGAAGCGCTCTGTTCACGAATAATGTCCGGAGCTTTGCGCGTGCATCGGTGTTTTCGTTTATCCATTCGGCAATTATATCGCGAGCCCCTGCAAGAGCGTGTTCTGCGGAAGAAATGTCCATTTCGGGGTTGATGAAGTTACCGGCTTCCACAAAAGGATCGATGGCCGGGTTTTGCTCGAAGAGCAGAACGGCCAGAGGCTCCAGTCCTCTTTGTCTTGCCATGGCGGCCCTGGTTCGGCGTTTCGGCCGAAATGGAAGGTAGATATCTTCAATCACGGCCAGTGTTTCAGCCAGCAGTATCCGGTTTTCCAACTCGCCGGTGAGCTTTCCCTGATCGTTAAGGGACTTTAAAACAGCGGTCCTGCGCTTATCGAGAATTTCGAGCTGCGCCAGCCGGTCGCGAACCGCCGCAATAAGGACCTCATCCAGGGAACCGGTGGCTTCCTTGCGGTATCGGGCAATGAAAGGGACAGTCGCACCCTCCTCCAACAGTCTGGCTGTTGCCTGGACCTGGTGAGGCTGAACGTTGATTTCGCGGGATATGGAGTCTATGTGGTGTTCGTTCATGTTTTCCTTTCAGCAGTGAGTTTAAAGCCGCTTCGACCGGGGCCTGCCTGTGTTCTTTCGATATTACTTTATTAAGCCTCGGTGCAAACCCATTATTTCAGACCCGATTCGGATTATAACTTGTCCCCCGGACCCTGCCGGGGTAGAAAAACGCATGGCCGGCAAAAAACTTCAAAGCCGCATCTCCATGACTCGTTAAAAAGGCGAAAAAACTGGCTCCAAATAATGGATTCGAGTATCGGGAGCAAATAGATAATCGAGGCGACGGCCTTACTGTTCCGG
>JBELAB010000007.1:0-21720 GCA_049509275.1 Syntrophobacteraceae bacterium
GATTTCCCTGACCAGCACTTTATTTCTCCCGCACTTTATCATGAGTTTTCGCCCTGACAACTATACTGCATAATAGGAGAGCGCCCTATTCTTTTTTGGACAGGCCCAGTTATCGAATGCATTAGACATCACAATGCACAGATACGGTAAGGTCGCCTGGCCGGGCATCCGGGACCGCCATTATTTTGCGATCCCGGTTATTGACTCCGGTCGCTTCCCGCGATTATATTAAGCGGCCCAAATCTGTCCGTCGGCCTTTCAGTGACGCCAAGCATCGCATTATTCACCCACGGATGGCAGATCGCCCTGTGGGTAATTTTTTGATGAGGAGAACGAAATGAAAAAAGGTGGGTTAATAGCTCTCACACTGTTAATTCTTATATTTTTAGGCGCCTATGGCTTTTACTTGTCCTCCGCTGCCGACAAGCCATCCGAGAAAGCCGCCGGAAAGGATGCCGCCGTCACTAAACAAAATGAAGCAAAAAATGCCGCAATAGTCAATGGGAAGGCCATCCCGATGTCGGATTACCAGGCGGAAACAGATCGGCTTCACCAGCAGATCTCCATGACCGGCCGCCAACCTGACGCAAAAGAAATGCAGGCATTAGAGCAAAGAATTCTTGATGACCTCATCGGCCGCGAACTCCTCAAGCAGGAAACAGTGAAACGAGGAATCAAGGTCGATGATGCCGAGGTGAATGCTCAACTGGATGCTGTGAAGAACGGCACTACACCTGAAAATTTCGCTAACTCGCTTAAGCAGATGAATATGACCGAACTACAGTTGAAGGATTACTTCGCCTCCCGGCTTGCCATTAGGAAATTGCTGGACAAGGATTTGGGATCGAAGATCGTGCTGACCCCTGAAGAAGTGAAGGCTTTCTATGATGGCAACCCCGACCTGTTTAAAACTCCCGAAATGGTCCGGGCCAGCCACATCCTCGTAAAAGTGGATGAAGCAGCCTCTGGCGAAGAAAAGGCCAAAGCGCTGGAAAAGATCAAGGCCATTCAGAAACGCGTCAAGAGTGGCGAGGATTTCGCCAAGGTGGCACAGGAGGTCTCCGATTGTCCGAGCAAGGATGATGGCGGCGACCTGAACTTTTTCCACAAGGGCCAGATGGTGCCCCCATTCGAAAAGGCTGCTTTTTCGATGAAACCGGGGGAGACCAGCGATATCGTGGAAACTGAGTTCGGCTATCACATAATAAGGCTGACCGATAAAAAAGAAGCGGGAACGATGTCCTTTGATGAAGTCAAGCCCCGCATCGAACAACAACTGAAGAATGAAAAAATGTCCCTTGAATACCATAAATCCTGGATTATGCGTGAGCATGCGTGAAAATTATGCTGCATTCATCTCAACCATCTGATATTATGTCACAAATCCGTTGGAGGGAGGGGAATCTGCATGCGCGTAGTTGGTGACAAACACACAGGGACCATCAGGCCGGATTTCGACAGATCCATCAGCATCGATTTTCAGGGTGCAAAGATCACCAGCGATACCGGCTTTCTTCTCATGAGAGAGATAGATCAACGTTTCAACATTCTCAGTGAGGCTGCATGCCAAATTGATGACCCAAGATCGCCTCGCCATACTGATCATTCTCTGGTCCAACTGCTGCGCCAGAGAGTCTATCAAGTTGCGGCAGGCTATGAGGACTGCAATGATGCCGATCGCAACACCCCAGGGCTTAAAAGCCCTTGAAAATGCCATCAGTCGATCCGCCGACACCCTGCTTCGGCGCAGAAACAAACGGCGGCTTATCATGGATGTAGATTCCACCGAAGATCCCGTCCATGGAAACCAGGAGGGTGCAGCCTTTAACGGTTACTTCGAGCAACTCTGCTACCATCCTCTGTTTTGCTTGACCAACAAAGGTGATCTTTTGAGGGCAAGACTGAGACCCGGAAACGCACACTCAGCCGATGGGGTACTGGATCTTATCTCCCCTCTTGTTGAGCGCTACCGGTCATGGTTCAAGCAGTTTTGGCTCCGTGGGGACGCGGCCTTTGCCGGCCCGGACCTGTACGAGTTTTGCGAAAAGAAGCGAATCACTTATTTCATTCGTCTTCCGGCCAACAACAGCTTGAAGAAGATCATCCTGCCTCACCTGAAGCGGCCCGCCGGTCGCCCTCCAAAGGGCGGCGTACAGGTCAAGGTGATCGAGTTCCAGTACCAGGCCGAGAAATGGAATAAGCCCCGAAGAGTTGTCTGTAAGATCGAATGGCATGTTGGGGAACTCTTCCCCCGTGTCGGATTTATTGTAACCAACTCGAACATGGAAGCACAGAGAGTAATCACGGTCTACAATGGGCGGGCTGAGATCGAAAACCGGATAAAGGAGGGGAAAAACACGCTTAGATGGGACAAAACGAGCTGCCATCGGTTTGCAGCCAATCAAGCAAGGCTTCTCGTGGGATGTCTGGCCTACAATCTGCTCCACATGATCCGGGATACAGCGTTCCGGGGCGAGGGCATCAAGCCGTCCATAGAGTCAATCATCGGCCGGCTTGTGAAGGTTGGAGCCAGGGTGGTCTATCATGCGAGGAGGTGGTATGTGCACGTTGCGTCGGCTTTTTCACTCGCTCGTTACTATCGTATCCTATTCGCCTGAACCCTTGAAGACGGACAGGCGGGAAGCAGGTTACACAAAACTCCGGGGATAGAGGTGCATCCTGAAAACGCAAGAACCGGTCCCCTCGAGGTATAACTTGCATATTCGAACCGATCCAAAGCCAAAATAGAGATCCTTGTAAAATAATGACAATCAGGTTTACCAACGAGGACCGTAAGCAGATGAAAACCCTGGGCATCAGTACGGCCAGGGTATTTGAGCAGATTGACATATTCAGGCGCTCCGATTTTTTCGTCCGTCTCAAAAGACCGTGCACTCTTGGTGACGGCGTTCGAAAAATCGACGATGCCGATTTAGGGGAATATATCAACCTGCACTCTTCGGCTGCCAGGCGGGGCCGGTTCATGAAATTCGTTCCTGCGTCCGGGGCGGCCACCCGGATGTTCCAGCCTCTGCTCCAGCTTTTCTATCTTCCCCAATATCTCGAAAGCGATGAGCTGCAAAAGAGAATGGACCAGGGAGTCTCGATCGCTTGCGACTTCAAGCGTTTTGTCAATGAACTCGATAGGTTCCCTTTCGTGCACAGCTTGAGAAAGACCCTGGCCTGCGAGGAATATATTCTCGATGACATAGTCCGCGACGGCCATTTTAGACTTCTGCTGGAATATCTCCTAACCGCAAAAGGACTCAACTACGGGAATCTTCCCAAAGCCATGCTCCTGTTTCACTCCTACCCTGAAGGGCACAGGACCGCCTTTGAGGAGCAGCTTGCCGAGTCAGTAACATACCTTGGGGCCAACAGCGGCAAGTGCAGCCTGCACTTCACCATATCCGAGGAACATGAGACAGGCTTCCAGGCGCTCAGGGAGAACGTTTGCCGCCGTTGCGCGGATCGTTACCGTGCCACTTTTGATGTTTCCTTTTCCTTCCAGAAATCCTCGACAAATACTCTAGCCGTGGATATGAAGGGATTTCCCTTCCGCGACAGGCTCGGCCTGCTTCATTTCAGACCGGCCGGACACGGCGCTCTGATCGAGAACTTAAATGAGCTCAATGCCGACCTTATCTACATAAAAAACGTGGACAACGTCGTTCCCGACAGACTCAAAGAGACTGTTTGCATCTGGAAGAAGGTGCTGGGCGGTTGTCTGGTCTCAATTCAGGAAACAATTCATTCGCTCTTGCGCCGAATGCAGGGCCCGGAGTGGGGCCAGGCGGTCCGGGAGGCTGCCGATTTTGCAGCGCGCGAACTTCTTTTAAGCTTTCCCGCAGGGTTTAAAATATGGCCTGAAGATAAGAAGCTCTCATTTCTGCTCAATATTTTGAACAGGCCCATTAGAGTCTGCGGCGTGGTCCCAAACGCCGGCGAACCTGGAGGAGCACCCTTCTGGGTCGAGGATGAAAATGGAGACCTGTCCGTTCAGATAGTCGAAAAGGCTCAGGTGGATTTAAATTCCCCGCAACAGAGCGCCGTATGGAATTCATCCACTCATTTCAACCCGGTCGATATCGTATGCAGCGTGCGGGACTTTGAAGGAAAGCCTTACGATCTGAGAAAATTCGTCGATCCCAGGGTGGTCATAATTACCAGAAAATCAATAGAGGGAACAGACGTACAGGCCCTCGAGCTTCCAGGACTCTGGAATGGCGGCATGGCCCACTGGATAACCGTTTTCATAGAAGTCCCCGCAGCCACCTTCAACCCTGTCAAATCACTCTTCGATCTGCTGCGGCCCGAGCATCAGCCGGAGGACCCCCTGTTGGCGCGGTCTCGATAAGGCATCCCGCGGCCGCCTTCCGCGCTCCGCGATGTGAAGCTATTAATCTAAGGTGCCTGCGCTCAATTCGCACAAAACACGGCCCGCTCAGCCGATGCCAGGCAATGGTGAAAAGGCACTTCAATTGTACTGGTTATAGTTAAGTCCGGTCAGACCGTAAAGCCCAAACGAGAATTAGGAAGGCTAAATAGCTCAATCCGGCAATATGCCCGGCTTTCGTATGGTCGAGTGTGCAGTATGCGCGTCTGGGCAATCGCCCCATCCGCTATGGCCTGTCTCAGAGCGAAGCTCCTCAAATTCCACTCTTTCGGGTTTAAGGTCAGCTTCCTGAGGGCACTATATTCCCGGCTCCCATTCACCTTCGCGTTAAAATACCACTGATCGCAGTAGGTGCCGGGCAAAATTTGCGTTGCATCCTGATTGGAGATGGCTGAGTGCCAACGGTCGAAGAGCCTGCTGACAGCAGGGCATTTTCTGAATGCAATTACTCCGGTATTGTCATCTATTGCATGCTCGTAAGCGAGCAGTGTCAGTGCCCCATTCACTAACTTGAAATCGGGTCGAGGAGCGAGGCACAATTCATAGCCTTCATCCAGGAAAACAAAAATGGGCTCGATAGACTTTAATATCCAGGTGTCTGTATCAAGAAATAACGTTTTTTCGTAAGGCGACTGAGCCATTGCCCATATCTTCAGCTTAAACGGGTTTGCCCCGGATTCAACCGTTACATAATTGGCCGGACAGGCATGTTCAAAGTCCTGGTCCGTATAAATAGTTGCATGGATGCCCGCATTAGCAGTTCGCAGCGTAATGAGAGACCTTTGGGCCTCGAGAAAATGGCTTTTGCCAAGGGCCCAGGTAGACGACCCCGGTACTCGCATAATCCTGGGGCTGTCGAAGCCATGCCGGGGGTTGGGCGATCCACTCGCGAAACCTTCGCGCTCGCGACCGAACGTTTTCATAGCTCTCGACGCGAAAAGCCATATCATTTTCTTCATCGATATTTTTTACTTCGTATCCGTAGTCGGCTAAATATCCCAGGACCGTCCTGTAACGCAGGCCGGTTTTTTTTGTTCCGTCCATGTGCTTGCGTTCGAATATAATTTTGCGGATATCGACATTTTCGAAATCTATTGACATGAGGATATCGAAGTCCATCCCTTCCGCATCTACCAAGAGCCTGTCGATACTCTTCACCTGGTACGCGGAAAACAGGTCTGGAAGGGTGAGGCATGCGACTTCGGTCTTTTTCATGTTATGCTCGAACCCGGCAGGAAACCCATTCATTTTGCCAAGCTCTGCAATATGATTTGGCAACATGCTGCCAATACGGTCACTCCATTCCGGAAGACCAGCGGTATCGTCAAGATAATTAAAATCGACCCTGCCGGAATGATTCCCGACGGCAATGTTTTCTACAATCACATTGGTGCTGCGTGAGAGGAATTCCCGTCGCAATCGCTCGCACACCACCGGGTTTGGTTCCAGGAGCAGCACGTTCCGGTCAGTGGTTTCGACGGCGTCTCCCAAATAGGCGCCGATATTTACAAGATCATAATGATAGGATTTACCATTGACTTTGAGTGAAATAGCTGTGAGTTTCTCGGAATGTATTGGCAGTTTCGAGCTGACCACGTAGATATGCTGAAAATTTTTATTAGCCAAGACCTCTTCTGTCTTGTTCGGAATATCCCACACAGCACACGAATGATCGGCGTGATCCTCTTCTTCTTTGAAATCGCACTGGTAAAGATACGGAAACCACTTAGCCAATACAGAGAAAAACCAATCTCTGTCGATGCACACTCCAATTCCCTGCCGCCGTGTCCCCGGAATCGACAAATCTTCTAAACAAAAATGCAGACCAGGACCCAGTCCGTCAGAGACCCGAAGATCAAGCAACATGAAACCTCCGCAGGCAGAAGCAGCCCATTCAAGGAAGCTCAGCGGATTCTTGAGATGATTGAAAACGTCGAAACAAGAGACAAAATCGAATAGGGCCCCGGCAAAATCCTTGGGGGAGTCGAGGTCCATGTGTGCGACACTGAGTCCAGGGTATAGAAAGGGCGGGAATCTCTTTCTGATGGTTTCGATATACTCTGGGCGTTCTTCAGTAATTACAAGGTTGCCGGCATGACTCAGGAGTAAATTGGGAATATCGCCAATGCCGGCCCGAAGCACCAACCCGCTTTTTCCCTTGCCTATCGAGAGGTTTACCAAATGCGATAAAATCATTGTGTAGATTCTTGCAATTTTATTGTAATATTCCTGCGTTAGCCTGGTCATGGCGCTCTGCCTCGTTGGACCACATGGATGATGGAACGATCATTGAATATAGATCTAATTCAAGATCAACAGTAAGGTCTGTTTGAAAAAATGCCTTATTCTCGCGCATCTTATCCTCAGGCTAATCCCGCCACTTAATATTCATCAACTGAGTTATTATGCTATCACTGAATATTTTTATGATCTTAGCAGGAGATCCAGCTACAATACTAAATAGAGGACAATTCTTGGTTACAATCGATCCTGCTCCAATCACCGATCCATCGCTTATGTGGGCTCCAGATAGTATTAAAACTCTATCACCAATCCAAACGTTATTGCCAATGATAACACTACCTTTGGACATAAAGTTAGTAGATAATCCAATCCTTGTCATGAGTTCAAGCTGTATATTAGTTCTCTTCATATCGTGATCAGCGCTTATAATTGTTAGATCATAGACAATGGCGCAGTACTTACCAATTGAGCAAGGCATATTCCCTTTTATTATGAATTTTCCATTAAAATTAGTGGATATCCGATACTAAAGTTATCACAACCTATTATACCGGACTTCTAAGTTGGTATTCGTCACGTCGGCCAGTAGCCGGCCGAGAACGGCGCCTGGACCCGCGCAATCGTCTCGCTCCACTCTTCTGCGACCGGCACTCGGTCGTAGTTATCCAGGAAATCCCCAATAGTTCGGGTAATCGTCGGGATCAGCGGCGAGTCGGCCGGCGCTGCAATGAACTCCCAGGTCAGCAACTTCTCGGAGTAGTTTTCCGGCTGCACCCTAATATTGGTAAAATCCCATATGATGTAATTCAAATCATTGAAGTACTTGAGGAAGTCCTCCGGCACGTAACCAAAACGCTGGGCCGCCCAACCGAAGCCGTGTTCCAGCGCAATAATTGGTCGGTCGCGCGCGACCAGGGAACGGGCACCCACAAGCGCGTTGTACTCGCCACCCTCTAGATCCAGTTTGATGAACGTGCAACGCCCGGGGAGGGACTCGTCATCGAGCCGGACGACATTAACCGTCATCGCTTCCCAGTCGTCGATATTACCTTTCGTCATTTGTAGGCTGCTCATGCCGTTATCCATCTTATGGTGATAAAATTGGGTCTCTCCGCGGCTTGACCCTATAGCGACTTTGCGCAAAGTGACGAGGTGGCCGAGCCGCTCTGCGGCGAGCCATCGCCGCAGCTCCTCGAAGGGCTCGGACTGCGGTTCAAAGGCAATGACGCGGCCGTCCGGGCTGACCAAGCGTGCCAGGGGGATGGTGTGTAGCCCGCCATTAGCGCCTCCATCGATGACGACATCGCCCGGCTTGACGATCCGATGGTAGAGCCCGGAAAGCAACACTTCGACAGACGCCCCGAATTCGGATCGATCCTGCAGCCTGGGCATCACATAGTCGGTACATGATTGACCGCTCGCGACGCCATTTTCTCTCCACCTGCGCCCGTCCATCTCCGCGACGTGCGTTCTGCTCAAATCGGGAAGCTCTATTCTGAGAGAAACTCGGTCCAGGACTTTTCTATCGACAGAAAAACCTGTTCCGTAAGATATCTCGGCTGGAATTTCCCATTTCGCCTTCAAAATTTCCCAGTTGGAACGCAGGGTGTTTGAAACCTCGTTACGATTCTTGAAGGATTTGCTTCCTTCATGGTGAATGAAGACGTCGTGAGCGACCCGGAGTTCAAACCCTGCCAGGCCTGCACGCATACAAAAATCGACGTCTTCAAAATTGCCCGTTTTGAAGATTTCATCCAGGCCGCCGATTCGTTCGACAACTTCTCTTCGCATCAGCAGGCAAAATCCTATCAGACTGGGGATGAGCTGGGTTTTTCCTCGGAGGCGAGCGCGCCGCTCCGATGCAAACGCCACCAGCCCTGGAAGATCGCGGTAGGGGACCTCGCTCACTAATTGGGGGGCTGCAACGGAATTGGAGGTCGGCCCTACAAGACCGGTTTTCGGATATCGGTCAAAAACGGCGATCATATCTTCGAGCCAGCCGGGCGTTACCACTGTATCGTTGTTGAGGAGCAACACGTAGCGGCCTTGCGCCAGATTAAGCCCCTGGTTGTTGCCGCCCGCAAAGCCGCGGTTTTCTCGGTTCTCCACCACCCTTACATTGGGCAGCGTGGCGGCAATTCCCCGAAGGTATTCGAGCGTACCGTCCATGGACCCGTTATCGACAAAGATTATCTCGTAGCAGCGGGGTGTATGCTGTTTAATGCTCTCAACGCAGTTCTTCGTATGCTCTAGCTGATTATAGGTAAGGATCAGGATGGAAACGAGCACTTCCTGGCCGGGCCGGGGGAAAGGGTCCGAGGCCGGTTTATTCGTAACCGGTGTGTTAGTGACTGTTCGCCTGCGCTTCACACCTATTCCAAATACCTGCGTAAGCCGTCGTCCGACTGCCTCCGGAGACCACAGTTCGCTTACTTTCGCTTTTCCGTTCCTGGACAGAGCGTCCCAAAGTTCCTTGTCGCGATAGAGTCTCACGGTCTGTTCGGCAAAGCTCGCAGGCGAATCCCCGATGAGAACATCCCGGCAGTGGACCAGGTCCATACCCTCCGCCCCGATGCTGGTCGTAACCACGGGAAGACCCCAGGACAGGGCTTCGCCGATCTTCCCCTTCATCCCCGCACCGTAGCGCAGCGGTGCAACGCAAATCCTGGCTTTTTCGAGCAACGGCGAAAGATCCGGCACATATCCGTGGAAAATGACCGACTCCGGGGCGGCGGCGTGCAGCTTCTCGGGAACATGGTCCCCCACTACATGAAGCTTCACTTCGGGCAAGGTCTCTTTTATGCCGGGCAGTATAGAGGCAACAAAATAATTTACTGCATCCACATTGGGCAGGTGCCAGAAATTTCCAACAAAAAGAAGGCCCTCGGTTTTTTCAAATTGTTTAACCGTGTCGATATGGTCGTGAATGTTCGGGATAATATCGACAGGCACGCCCGGCACCACGTCCTGGATTGCAAGCCGGTCATTTTCGGTTACCACCCAAAGAGCATCGGCCTGCCTGTATACCTTGATCTCACGCTCTTTGTTCTTTAATGCCTCCTCCGCAAGGGAATTGGCTTTAAGGAGTTCGGCCTCACGGATTTTCCGCAAAAAGACAATATCCACCGTGTCGACAATGACCCCCAGGTCCGGCGCACACCTGCGGATCAGTGGCAGGTAGTACTCGGCATTGTCCCAATAGGAAATTATCGCCGTTTCAAATTTCTTTTCAGAAAGAATTTTATTTAAATCGACGGGGGGCAGTGGGGTCTCATCTCCATGCAATCGCAGAGGCCCGGGATCACCCGCGTAGGTCTCGATGCCCATGCGCTCCATAATGGGCAGATACTGTTCGGAGTATTTAGAATAACGGGAGATAAAAGTTACCTGATATCCCATTGCGATCAGGGATTTTAGTATATGAAAGGTCCTCAACGCTCCTGATGCCCGATCGTATACGGGCAGAAAGAGATCTATAAGAAGGACCGCTTTCTTCGCCGGTGGGGCGGGTAAACCGGCACTGTCCTCCAGGAAAGGTTCAACCCCAAGAAGACTCAAGGAGTTGCAAGCGGCTTCTTCCAAGCCGCCTTGCCTGTAATATCTTCTTTTTTCCTCAGCAAAGCCCTTCAATTTGAATGCATCAAAGGTCAACCAATAGAGACGTTGAAGAGATTCCCTGCACTTTTCCACGTCCGAAGGGTCGATTTGAGCTTCCATCCGCTCTAATACCCTTCCATAATCCTTCTTCTGCTGCTTCAGCGCCTCCAGGGAGCTTTGAAGGTCATTGAGCTGGGACATTAGTTCTTCGGTTTCATGGACTTTTTTGACGTTATGCTCCAAGGAGGCTTCAACTGATTTCCAACGCTCCTCCGCGTGATCGGCCTGACAAAATTTCTGTATATTGGGGTCCTTATGCAGCAGGCTGAATGCAAACTGTGATCTCCCCTGCCGCTCACAGCGCCGGCAGAATTCATCGTACGTGACAGGCCGCACCATGTAGCTTTTTGCGGCGGCATTGAAGACGACTTTTAGTCCCTTCTTGGACAGACGATAGCCCAGCTCGATGTCCTCACTTCCGAACCGGAATTGCTGATTAAAAACCCCATGCTCCATAAGCAGCGACCGTTTGCAGGATGATCTCCCTCCCCAGAAAAAAGTGTAGTCAAGCCACTGGCCATCACTTAATTGGTCATAGGCGAAGAGGTAAGCACCTGCACCGGTGACGAAGTGCATTAATCGGGAGATTTGCAGAGAGCGATGCCAGGCTGTGTGGCCGAGCACGGCTATGTGCTGCTCAGGGTAAGCCTTATGCGTCTTCATGTGTTCGGCTACCATGAGGGGGTCAGCGACATCGTCATCGTCGAAAAAAATGATAATATCGCCCCTTGCGGCAAAAATTCCGAGGTTCTTGGCTGCGGCTATTCCGCTATTATCCTGATAGAAATAACGCAACTGCAACTTTTCGCTGAATTGCCTGCAAACAGAAGCTGTCTGGTCGGACGATCCATCGTCGATAACGATCACTTCAAAATTTTTTGCCGGAAAATCCTGACGGGCAAGGCTGTCGAGAGAACCTACGAGGAGTTCGGCGCGATTGAGTGTGGGAATGATGATACTGGCGAAACGGTTCTTTTGACTACCCATTGGACACGATCCCCTTGCTGCAAATGGTTGCCGTTACAAAACCTCGATTATCGGGGCCATACCACCCGTCGAGCGGCAAAACTTTGCCTGCTTTTCCATAGGCAACTGTTATGGATGAATATGGCAATCGGTGGAGAATATGGGCGACAGGGACGGCATCTATGATTCCCGACCGTATCGATTCGCCCAGGAGTGGGACACAGGGCGTATACCAGTTCAAGTCCGCATTATCGGCATTGAATATGTGAGGGACGACGTCGAATAAGGAGTTGTGAACGCTCACCACCGGGCCGAATCGATACCCTGAAGTCTCTCGGGCAATAGTACCGGCATGCTGAACACTAATGGAAGGTCCCCGGAGGGTTTGTGCTGTCAAGGCGGGCTGCGCTGCAAGGAAGCCCAATTTACGCTGCAAACCGAAAAATGCGGCGACAAAGCCTCTCGGCAGCAATACTTCGTCATTGATCAGCAAAAGGTACTCATATTTACTTACGTGATTGGCTGCGAGGAGTTCTTTCAGCTTTCTCCAGGCTTCTTCGCGATCTTTTACCCAGGCGTGCGTTACAGGGCTGAGCGACTCCTTCGGGGGAACCTCCCCACAAGCGATCCAGCGTTGATCAACCTGGATCGTCGATGCACTCTCCCGCAACCAGTTGTGGCCGTGGTTTGCAGGCAGCCATTGAGACTCGCGTCCATGAGGGCAATATAGTACCCGTACAGTATCTTCAATCAATGAAACTGCATCGGAACGGTACCACCCCAGAACGAGTACCGGGGGAGGCTTTTCCTCGGGTTTGATCCCATCGGCGGCCTTCGGACTTATTATCGGCCTTTTTGATGCGATAGACCCATCGAGGTCGAGGGCAGGGAAAAACCCCCAGTCATCCACACTCCAGTTCGAACTTACCGACATAACACTGCGGGGCTGATAAATCAGAGGGCCACCCAGGGAGCGGACGTTAAGCGCAAATTCACGGAAGGCAAGCCCGATATCAGAGCGGGAACCATTTAACCCGCCCACCCGGTTCAGTGTTTCCCGGGAGACAAGGAGGCAGAAGCGTGATCCGGTTTCCAGATCGGCGACGCATCCATAACGAGGCGTGAACGGGTCCTCCCCAAAGCCGCGTCCCTTCATAAGACCATTTTCGATCGTAGAACAGCCCGCTTCCAGCAGACTGTTGTCGCGCCCTATCACCTTTGGCGAAACGGCGTAAAGCCCCTGGTCCGGGACGGCATCGAGGAGCGAATCGAGCCAGCCCGGCTCTACCTGGACGGCTGGGTTGAGTAGAACGATGAATTCGCCCGAAGTTCGCTCCAACCCGGCATTATAGGCCCGCACCGGACTTTCCGACGGGGCATCCACAATTATTATACTCGCCCCCAGCACCTTTCTCAGATGGCGTTCGAAATGCTTCGGCCGTTTTGAGGAAACACAGACGATTTCATAGTTGCCCGACTGCGTATTATCGACTAAAGCCTCGACAGCGGACCACGTAAGATCGAGGTCTGCGTCAAAAAAAAGAACAATACTTGTCGAGGGCTTTTCAGTATCGGCCGGCGAAGGTGGGTCTTCCTCGTCCATGTCGGGCAAAAGCCTGGCAAGTTCCTTGTCCTTTTGCCGCACGGCGGTCTCGAGTGCAGCAATGTTGCAATCCTTCTCAGCTATGATGCTCCGCAGAACGTCTTTTTCGTCGTAGCCAAACCCGGCGAGCTGACAAAGTTGCCTATATATCTCCTCCGCCTCGGGAGGAACCAGCGAGTCGGGTTTCGATCTCTTGAGAGATTTTTCGGGAAAGGATCGATCTATGCGGGCTCCGGTGAGCATCTCGATCCGATCGAGTGTAGCCGGGTCGAAGCACTGATTATAATGGATAAACAACCACTCTCCCTCGCATCGCAGGGAGTCCAGGATGTTGCGGTACATCAAAATCCAGGTGTCAAGCGCCCGACGGTAGTCCATCTCCAGGTCCTGGAGATAGGGCATCACTCGGCATTCTTTCATGATGCTCTGCACCGTTGTAGCCGGGTCCCTGAATACGCATATGAAAACAGTGTCTGTAAGATACGGCCGCCAAACCGGAATCGCATAAGAAAAGCGGGGATCCTTGAAGCAAAAAGGCTGGCGTTTGACAAGGGCTTGTATACGCTGTAATACCTCCATAGTACCGGTAAATGAAGCACCCGGTGCTATACGGGCAAGCCAGCGTTGCCCCTGTTCAAGCACATCATCGAAATGAGAATCCGAAGGTATGGAGACTATTATCTCTTCGTTTATGCCATTGATTTCCGGATCTTCAAAGAAGCCTTTCGGGTTTGATTCACGAGCGCCATAGAGGTTGTCCCCCATAAAATAGCCGGAATTGGCAAACAACCCCGCAACAAGACTGGTTCCGCTGCGCCCGGATCCGAGGATGACAATGTTTTTCATCAGTTCCCTCTATTCCTCTGGCTGTCACGTCAACAATATGACGGAATGGGTTTCTGTCAAAAAAGGACGGACCGGCCGCCCCAGGCCCCGGATAACCCGTGCAACCCGTAAGGAGGACATGAGCGATTACTCAGCGTCCATTACGTCAGGCAAACAAAATCAACATCTTTCGGTGTGGGCAAAAACGTGATGCCACTCAGGGGAAGGCTTAATGCAAAGGGCAGGCCATATCAGACGTAAATGCTGTGTAAGCAGAGTATGAAGCAGGCTTCGCCAAGCTTATCCTGCCTTGAAGAACGATGCCAACCGGACGGAGTTATTGGATTATTCCTAAACATCATCCTTAAAAATCGCACTACTCGCCATCTTCAACTGACCAGTCTTTTCCGAAATGTTTGTATTCTATTATCTCGTCTTTGTATTCTACACCGTATATGAACAGCATTATCATGGCGAAACTGAGAATGAGCGGTCCATAGAGGATGCCTTTCAACCCAAAATACTGAACTCCGCCAAGTATGGCCAGGAAGATATAGAAGGGAGACATCTTGGATTTGCCCTTCATTAGCAAGGGACGAACCACATTCTCGATGATTCCACTCGCCACTATAGACCAGATGGCCAGGAAAACGGCCGATTTAAACCCGCCCAGCAAGATGAGATAGAGCGCGATTGGCACCCATATCAGATAAGTCCCAACAAGCGGGATGAGGGAGGCCAGAGCAGTCATGGTTCCCCAGAAAAGACCCGGGAAATTAAGGATCTCGAAAGCGATTCCCCCCGCCGTTCCCTGGCAGATCGCGGTAAGAAATGAACCCAGAAGCACAGACTTGGTCACAACCCTGATGCCGTTGATGATCCGGTCTTCCTGATCGGCCCTGAGAGGTGAGTAATAGCGGATTCCACTTGCCATTTCCCTGCCGTCCCGCACCAGGTAATAGGCAATGAAAATCATAATGAAAAAATGCGCAACCAGGCTCGCCATATTGCTCAGAATGGATGCCACTTTCCCGAGCAGAAACTGCCCTATGCCCCTGCTAAGATAGAGCAGACCGTTGGATATATCCGCCTTGCTAACCTCAAGAAAAGGAAACCGCTCCTGCAACTTGGCAAGATATTCGTTTATCCGGGGGTCCTGGACCAGTTGCTGTAATTTGCCGGCCCGGACCCAGTCGTTGGTCCTGTTCACCGTATCAAGTCCCTGCGCCACCAGGGTGGAAGTAAAAACAAAAACGGGGATTGCTATCACGAAGGTTATTATTAGTACGATTATCAGCGCCGCCAGGTTTTTTCGCCCCTTGAGCCGCCGTTCGAGGTAAATCTGCAGGGGATTGAAAAATGAGGCCAGGATAATCGCCAGGATGAGCGTATCTATGAACGGTAAAAGAATTAGATACGCCAGGTATAAAGAGAAACCGAGCACGACGAGCAGAAATGCCCTGTAGCCCTTCATTCGCCCGGCCCTTTGTTGTGTCATGTCAGTATCCGCCATACCAATCGGCTCCATGCGCATTCACCGCAGACGCAGAGGTAAAACCACTTTGACAGGATTAACAGGCCGCCCGCCGCCGGCCCACCGCGACTGAAAGACGCAGTCCAATGTGGGCCGGCGCGGGTTGTGCCGCGTAGCGCACTAATGTGCGCGTAGCGGCTTTTTATAAGTTCCTTTGGGTTAATTACCTTATTTATAGTCTATTTCAGTACAATTTACAGGATTGAAAAGTACCCTATGACTCCTAATCAGTTTCGAAAAGACTTGGTGAGCTGCGCCCCGCTTAACCCATCCAACGTATCTTTTCATGGTTTAGATGTTCTTAATATACAAGAGTGTCCCGGAGGGACATTAGTTACTGCGCTGGACTGTTGACGCCTTCAGGCTCGATTGGACCGCACTGGCGTCGTCCCCCAGTTCACGATAGATCTCCGATTCGAGCAGGAAGACTTCCTTCAGTTTCGCAGGTTGTTTCTGACAGAGGAGTTCGGCCTTCTTTGCGAATTCCAGGGCCTTGAGATTTTCTCCCTTTTGTTTCCATGCCCTGGCAAGCACAATGAAAGCTTCACCGTTGCGGGCGTCTATCCTGACGGCCTTCTCGAGTGTCCGGATTGCGGCGTCCGGTTTTCCCCTCTCCAATTGCCCCCTTGCTTGACTGACTTGTTGCATCGAGGCCTGGCGTTGAGGCGATTTTGACGCTTCCTGTTTTTTCAATTTCTCGGCATGCTGCTTATTTGCGGCCGTTGGCGCCGGTTGAGCCCCTGACTTCTTTTGCGCCGGAGGCGGAGGTGAGGCTGGCGTCTGTTGACTGATAACCTCAGGGGCCTGCGCTCCGGGCGGGACCTGCTCAACGAGAGGCGCAACGGGCTGCGGCGCTGAGTAAGAGGGTGAGCCTGGAGGGCAACTGTATTCGGGGGGGAGATAGACTTGTTTTTGCTCGCACCCACAAAAGGCGATGGCCGTTAACAAAACAATCAGCATGCCCTGACGGCAGCGCCTACGGCTGCGGCCCCGCCGCTGAGCCGCTGGCGGCGCCTCAGTTTTTGAAGTCTTTGTGTAACCACGCATAGACTAAGTTCGCTTTTCCAGCAATGTATATCTCTGAGTCCATCTTCACCATTTTATTATCTGTTATGAATAGTGCAATAACCATTCGGCCTGACTTCGGATAAAAAATCCTCCAGCTTGCGTTCCTTACAGTGGGCGGTCGCCAGTTGACCGGAATCCGGGCAAATCATTTCCTCAACGATTCCGGGCGGCACATCGAACTCTTGAGGTTGAATCCAGGGTCGCATCAGGTTCATGAACCGCGCCCAGATAATCGCCGCGCCCTGCGCCCCGGTAAAACCAGTCGGGCTGTTGTCGTCATATCCCACCCAAACCAGGGCCAGCAGATCCGTCGTATATCCAACGAACCAGGAGTCCCGCAACTCGCTTGTCGTGCCAGTCTCACCTGCACACCTGAAGTCAATCCCCAGTCGTTTGAGCCCCTTGGCCGTACCTCTTTCTATCACCCCCTCAAGAAGGCTTGTTATAAGAAAGGCTTTTGCAGGAGAGGTCACGGAAGAAAAGTCGATATGCCTCCGCTCAAGAACGTCTCCATTCTCTGCCACAATCTCCTTGAGGCTGAGCAGAAAAGGCTTTTGCCCGTCATTGCCCAGAACCGCGTAAGCCCTGGCGAGTTCCATGGGGGTCAGATCGAAGGAACCCAACGCAAGCGACGCCAGATCTCCGGGCGGCGATTCGATACCGAAACTCCTGAGTGTCCCGATTATTTCATTCAGGCCGGTCTCGACGGCAAGGTTTACCGTTGCAGCATTGAGCGAATGCTCGAAGGCTTCGCGGAAAGCGACTTTCCCCCGATACCTGCCGTCGTAGTTTTTTGGGGTCCACGAGACGCCATTGAGATCGTAGGCCACGGGCAGATCGAAAAGCCAGTCGCTGAGTTTAAAGTGATCGAGCGCAGCAAGATAAATGAACGGTTCGAGAGCGGACCCGGGTTGGCAGCGTCCCTTGAGAGCCCTGTTGAAGCTGCTCTCAGCGTAGTCTCTCCCCCCGACCAAAGTATAGAGTTCCCCCGTTTTGGGCTGCAAGGCGATCAAAACCGCCTGGAGCCGTCGAAAGGGTTTGGATTCATCTGGGTTTGGTCCCCCGCCGCTCTCATTCTCAATTTCATCAAGGCCGCCCCGAATCGCCGTTTCGGCGGCAGCGGCCATTTCAGGCTGAAGGGTCGTATAGATAGCCAATCCTTCCGAGGCGAGCTTCTCCGGAACGTAAAGCTCCTGCGCCTGCATGCGCACATAGTCCACAAAATATGGGGCTCTGCGGGCGGAAGTGGATGCAGGCGCCATCCTTAAGACTTCCAGAAGCGCTGAGTCATATTCGGAGAGCGAAATTTTGCGAAGCGCGAGCATCTGCTTCAATACCAGGTTTCTGCGCTCCAGGGCGGCCTGACGGTTTACAAGCGGTGAATAACTGTTGGGCCCTCTTATCATCCCCGCAAGAGTGGCGGCCTCCGAAAGGGTCAGATCCTCGACGTTACGCCCGAGGTAATATGCGGAGGCTTCGCCAATTCCGTGGATAGCAACACTGCCTCTCTGCCCCATGTAGATTTCATTCAGATACATCTCCATTATGTCATTTTTATTGTAAAGGGCTTCCAGGATAAGAGACATGGAAAATTCCAGGAATTTTCTACGAAAATTGCGTTCGGATTCCAAAAAGTAGTTTTTTACGAGCTGCTGGGTAATCGTGGAGCCGCCCTGAACGACTCGGCCCGCTCTGAAATCGGCGAGCATCGCCCGAAGTATTCCGAAAAGGTCAATCCCGCTGTGTTCGTAAAAGCGGTGGTCCTCGATCGCCACTACAGCATCTATCAAATGCTGCGGGACCTGCCGGATGTCGATGAGCATCCTGCTTTCGCCTTCGGGCCCATGGAGGCGCGCTATTTCCATCGGCTCGAGCTCAAGGAACGAAATCTCTTCTTTTGGACTGTGTATGGCAGCGATCCTGTTTTGCTCAAAATCGAATTCGACAAGCTGTGACGGCAGAAAGAGCCCGGGGAACTGGAAATCCCTCAGGTGCGCAACCAGAGAGTTGCCCGAAGATTTAAACTCGCCGGCGAGCACTGGTTCTTTTGAGGCCTCTTTATAGCGGCGCTCCTCGAGCATATGCCTGATCTGGCCAAGCGAAAGCGCCTGACCGCGATAGATGGGCACACTTGAGGAAAAAACCCGCGCCGGCACGCTCCACCGTCTCGAAGTAAAGCGGTTCTTGATTTCGTTGTAAAGATAATATGAGAAGCTTGCGGCAAAAAAAGTCGAACAAACGACGAACAGCGAAAGAGCCCACAGTATGTATCTGCGCCGCCTCGGTTTCTCAATAAAAAGATTCATGTGGAGAATCTCGGTTTTCTATCGAACCTGACAATGCATTCCATATGCGGGGTATGTGGAAAAAGATCGATTGGCTGTACCACGTTTATGTTGTATGCCCCCAGAAGAAGGGCCGCATCCCTGGCCAGACTTGCCGGGTTGCATGAGACGGCGATAATTCGGCCCGGCAGGATCTCCAGCAGGGTTTGCGTCACTTTCGGATGCATCCCCGCCCTGGGAGGATCCACTATCACAACATCCGGATGTCCCATCTGCGAAGCCTTGCCGATCATGTCCTTCAAATCGCCCGCCAAAAAGCAACAGTTGCCGATTGCATTGATCCGGCAATTCTCGCGCGCATCATTTACGGCATCTTCGATCAGTTCGATTCCAACAACGCTTCTTACACGCGAAGCGATATATAGCCCTATGCTTCCCGTTCCGCAATAGAGATCCCAGACCTTTTCGGTTCCCTCGAAGCCGGCAAGCCGGCTGATCGTTTCGTAGAGCTTCTGCGCCCCCAGGGTATTAGTCTGAAAAAAGGAGTGAGCGGATACCTGGAAACGAAGCTCCCCAAGCCTTTCTTCGATGAACCCGGGACCGAATAGTGTGCGGCTCGAATCCCCAATAGCAACCTGCGAGTTTTTATCATTTATGGAATGGATCAGGGTCGTAACTCGTGGAAATCTCGACCGGAGATGATCTGAAAGCCTGTCCACACTGTTGTCTGCCCGTGGGTTTCCGGAAGTTATGAGATGGATCAGAATCTGGCCGGTACTCCTTGCCTCCCTTATAACCAGAAAACGCCAAAAACCCTGGTGAGTGCGAATGCTGTAGGCCGCAAGGCCGCTTTTCACCGCCCATTGGCGGACTTCCCGCAGGATAGCGGCGGCCTCAAGCGACTGGAGAAAACAGGTATCAATATTGAACACCTTGTCGAAAAGCCCCCTTATGTGGAGGCCGAGTGCAAAAAGTGACTCCCGTCCGAATTCCCGGTCAAGTTCTTCGGCAAGAAGCCAACGCCTCTCCGAAAAGGTAAATTCCATTTTATTTCTATAGTGCAGCTTTTCGGGGGAGGCAATAATCGGCCCAACTTCCGTTTCGCCTGCCCCGGCAATATGCTGGAGGCACTCTACAACGTGGGCTCTTTTCCAGAAAAGCTGAGTCTCATAGGAGATATCCTGCCAGTGGCACCCTCCGCAAATCCCGAAATGCGGACAAACAGGCATCCTATAGTCGGGCGATTGGGTCAGCGTCTCGATTACCCTCGCCTCGGCGTAATTTCGCTTCTTCCTTGTTATCAGGGCTTTCACAGTCTGCCCGGGAACGGCCCGGTCAATGAAAACCACAAACCCGTCCACTTTGGCTACTGCTTTGCCCCCAAATGCGAGCTTCTCAACCCGAAGCTCGATATCCATTCCTTTGATTATCTTTTCCACTATTCTCCTGAAGGAAACGAATCATCTCACTGCACGATTATATGCTTCTCATTCAGCTCAGGCAACCCGACCTTGACCCGCCGCCCAATTTTGGGATATTCTTTTCAAACTACAATATCTGCCAAAGGAGCGCGAGGCGTGATTGCCATACTCGACTACAAAGCGGGAAACCTTACCAGCGTGAAGCGGGCATTGGACCATCTTGGATTTCCATGCCGGATCACCAACTCCCATGATGAAATCCGTAAGGCGGATAAGGTGGTCTTCCCTGGAGTCGGGGCGGCCGGGAAATCTATGGAAAGCTTGAGGGAGCTTGGGCTTGATAAGCTGCTTTGGGAACTCTTCGGCGCTGCAGTGCCCATCCTGGGCATTTGCGTTGGGCTTCAGGTACTTTTTGATATGAGCCAGGAAAACCAAACCACTTGCCTTGGAATTCTTCCGGGTGAAGTGCGAAGGTTCCCCGAAAACATATTGTCCGAGGCAGGGGATTTTCTGAAGATTCCGCATATGGGCTGGAATTCGGTTAGATTTGTTGGAGATCACGCCGTTTTTCGCGATATTCCTACGGAAAGCGAGTTTTATTTCGTTCACAGCTACTATCCGCAACCTGCCAACGAGGACCTATCTGCCGGGATGACCGAATATGGGATAACTTTTACATCTGCCGTGGCCCTGCAAAATCTGGTCGCCGTTCAGTTCCATCCCGAAAAAAGCGGCAAGCCGGGGTTGCGGCTCCTTGACAATTTCTGCCGCTGGGACGGCGTTTCATAAAACGGGGGCTTCCATGCTCAGCAAACGCATTATACCTTGCCTCGACGTTCGGGACGGCAGGACCACAAAGGGGATCAAATTCAGGGACAATATCGATGTAGGCGACCCGGTGCAGATGGGCCGTTACTATTACGAACAGGGCGCCGACGAGATAGTGTTCTATGACATCACTGCATCGAGCGAACGGCGCCCTATTATGCTCGATGTAGTACGGCGGGTGGCGGAGACCATTTTTATTCCGTTTTCGGTCGGAGGTGGGATTCGCACTCTAGAGGACATGCGCGGCGTACTGCTTGCCGGGGCGGAAAAAGTCAGCGTAAACTCCGCCGCGGTGCTCAATCCGGACATTATCCGGCAGGGGGCGCAAGCCTTCGGCAATCAGTGTATTGTCCTGGGAATGGACGTAAAGAAGGTCGAGATCTCAGAACAGACTCCCTCCGGTTACGAAATCGTCATTAACGGCGGCCGGACCTCTATGGGAATAGATGCGCTGTGGTGGGCCAGAGAGGCTGAAAGGCTCGGCGCAGGCGAGATTTGCCTGAATTCGATAGACGCGGACGGCACTCAGACCGGCTATGAACTCGAACTGACCCGGCTGATTTCCACCAATGTTCGCATTCCTGTAATCGCATCCGGAGGCGCCGGAGAACCTCGACACCTGTTGGAGGTGCTCAATCAGGGCTGCGCCGACGCGGCGCTGATCGCCTCGATGGTTCACTACGGGACCTATACCATTGAACAGATAAAAGGTTTTCTATCACTAAATGGGGTCAGAGTGCGCCGTTTCTGGTAATAAGAATTTTTTCACGCGAAGACGCGAAGGCGCGAAGAGAAGAAAACGCGGAAAGGATCGGCTATACTGGCTCTTTTCACCCAGACATCGCGTCCAAAGTTCATTGCAAGTCTGCTCATCTCAGATACGGGGCATCTTA
>JBELAB010000070.1:0-9519 GCA_049509275.1 Syntrophobacteraceae bacterium
GCTACGCATGAATGCATGGCGAACGAACGAGTTAAACAGTGCTATCTCGACGCGTCAGAAACGGAAACATGTCTGGTAATGGAATCGTTGATGAATCCCGGCAGGGTTCTGCGTACTGAATGGGCTGAAAAAGTGCTGAAGATGGAAAAGGGTGGAAGTACATTGGAGGATCTATATCCCATGATAAGTGGACAGATCACATTAAGGGGGTTTTCAGAAGGAATTGTTGAAGAGGGGCTTTATCATGCAGGTCAAGTTGTAGGGCGCATTAAGGACATTGTCAGTGTTTCCGATCTGATTAAAAGAATTGTTAACGAAGCTTTGGAAGTGAGAGATAGACTTGATTCCCTGTTTCACCGGGTATAGTAAATAGAGTGGTGTTGTACTGCGTCATATCTCCGAGCTCGACACGTGCTTTGGCCCAGGTCATTTTCGGGTCTTTCGACAAACGCGTACCCGGGTAATTGAAAACAAGAACTTGGCATGGCTGACTCCGTGTTGTTCGAGACCAATCGAACAATACGGAGGTAATTTTCCCTTTTTGTTTAAAGATACCCATAGATAGAAGACGTCGTAAAAAGCCTTTTTAATCGGAGATCTTTATTCTCGAACACCCAAGGGGAAAAGAAAAGGATGGGACCATTCAGTCCGGCTGAATATTTTTGGCTAATTGGCCTGGGATTTGCCGTAGGACTTTACGGTACGCTCATCGGTGCAGGGGGGGGATTCATCTTGATGCCTCTGCTCCTTCTGCTGTATCCCAAAGCAAGCGCCGAGCAACTAACTGCCATTTCCCTGGCGGTGGTCTTCTTCAACGCGCTGGCCGGGTCCGAGTCCTACGCCATGATGCGCCGGATTGACTACAAGTCAGGATTGATGTTCGCTGCCGCTACCATTCCCGGGGCCATCATAGGGGCGCTCAATACCTCTGCTGTGCCGCGGCGCCTGTTTGACGGCATCTTCGGGGTGATCTTATTGGCTGCTGCCCTATTTTTGTATTTACGCCCCATGGTTAAAACCTGCCAAGCCAAGCATAATCAGCACCACCCTAATATCTCTCGCCACCTGGTGTCGGCCGCGGGAGACACGTTTGATTATAATTTCAACCCGCTGGTGGGCATCGGCATCAGCTTCGTAGTGGGATACGCCTCCAGTTTTCTGGGGATCGGAGGCGGCATCATCCATGTGCCCGCCCTGATTTACTTTCTGGACTTTCCGGTGCACATCGCCACGGCCACGTCTCATTTCATCCTCGCGGTCATGGCCTTGACAGGCACACTGGTGCACGTCTGCACCGGGACGCTCAACGAAGGTGCGAATCATACCTTGTCGCTGTCCATCGGAGTCTTGCTGGGGGCGCCCATAGGCGCATACCTCTCCAACCGCATCCAGGGCTTCTGGATCATCCGCAGCCTGTCGCTGGCCCTGGGGCTTGTGGGGATTCGCGTCCTGATCCTGTTGATCCAACATTAAAACAAGTGTGTCAGCAGGGAAAAACACCAGTCTGCCGACCATAGCCAACCAACTTCACTCTTGCTCTATCCTTGCCTCCTGACAGCCAGTGCGGTATCATCCCTCAAGCGCCATTTGCCCATTAAATTCATCTGAATCCGCAAGATGAGATCCCGGGACTGTAAAAGAGGTGAGGAGTGATGACCGAGCGAGGCAGAGTTCTTTTGGAAGTCTTTTCCGATTACATCTGACCCTGGTGCTACTTCATTACCGGGCGTATTGAAAAACTCAAACAAGTATACGATCTCGAGGTCAAGTGGATTGCCTTTCCCCTGCATCCGGAGACGCCGGAAGATGGCCTTACGCTGGATGAGCTTTTCGCAGGAAGAGATGTTGACATTTCCGCCATACTGAATCGACTGAAGTCAGTAGCGGCCGACTGCGGCCTGCCCTTCGGCGTGAGAACTATGACATATAATAGCCGGAGGGCTCAGGAGGCCGGGAAATGGGCCGAATCCCAGAATCAGGGAGAAGCTTTTCACATGGCGGTGTTCAAAGCTTACTTCGCTGACGGACTCAATATTGCCAAGATTCCGATTTTGGTTGAGCTGGCAGAATTGGTCGGCCTCAAGGGAGTAGAAGAGGTTTTATCCAAAGGGACTTTCAAAGAGGCAGTGGATAATGACTGGAGATACTCACGCCGCTGTGGCGTCAATGCCGTTCCCACATTCGCGGCCAAAGGCCGCGTGGTAGTCGGCGCCCAGCCATACAATGTTCTGGAGGAACTGGTAAAAGGAAAACCTTAGCCTATTTTTTCAGCATGAAAAACATTACGTTCAGAGCGGCCCCGAGGTCTCCATACTTAGGAGCTTCGGCCCCTGCTTCATGCCAAATTTTCCCCCGACCGTCCCCCGGATCCATCCCGAGCAGCCGTATCCACCAACGGTTTTGTGACGAAAGACCTGTGCTGTCGGCAGCGTTTTGAATTATTTTCGATGCGGCCGAATCTTGTCAGGAGTTTCTCGCGATGCTTCTCAGGGACGGGATCTACAAGGTTTGGATACATGGTTTTGAGCTACCCCTGTCAGGCACGAATGGAAACTTGCGTCTGGATATCCAGTGCGGTATACGTTCCCTTTCCTGCGAAAGCTACAATTAAATTCAGCAGAGGAGTTTCCCGATGCAATACTTTTTTGAACCCCGTTCGGTGGTCTTGGTTGGAGTAACCCGTGCGAGTGGTTCGGGCGCATACAACAACCTGGAGATGATGCTGAGCTACGGGTATCAGGGGCGGATTTATGTCGTCCATCCCAAAGTTGCCGAAATCCTCGGCCACAGGACCTATTCTCGAGTCGGTGACCTTCCGGAGGTGCCGGATCTGGCGGTCATCTCCGTAGGTCGAAAGGATGTTCTGCCGGTTTTTGCCGCCTGCGTGGAACACGGCATTCGGAATGTGGTCGTGATCAGCCAGGGATTTGCCGACGCCGACGAGCGCGGCCGGCGGCTGCAAACAGAATTGCAGGCCATGGCGCAGGCTGGGAAGGTGCGGGTGGTGGGACCGAATACCTTGGGTATCGTCAATGCCTTCAATGGGTTCAGCACCTCCTTTATTGATATTCCTCGCGATCCCTCGCCCCCGCCCCTCAGCATTGTAGTGCAGTCGGGAGTCTTCCTGGGTGGTTTGGAGTCTTTCACCGGACGACTTGGCAAGGGGATCGATATCGGCAATGCCAGCGATGTGGATTTCGTGGATGTGTTGGAATTTCTTGAACATGATCCACAAACCCAAATCATTGTGCTGCATATTGAAGGGATGCGGCGGGGGCGTGAATTTTTGCACACGGCCAGCCGAGTGGCCAGGCACAAACCGGTCATCGTCCTGAAGACCGGCCGCAGCGCAGCCGGAGCCAGGGCCGCAACGTCCCATACGGGCTCCATGGTGGGCGAAGACGCTGTTTTTGACGCTGCTTTTGCCCGGGCCGGTATGATTCGCGTGAGCAATACCATTGAACTACGTGCAGTCTGCCAGGCATTTCTGCATTTCCGTTCCATGTCAGGACCAAAACTGGCCGTGGTGACGGCAAGTGGGGCGCTGGGCATCATGACGGCGGATGCCTGCGAAGACTACGGTCTGGAATTGGCCCCGTTTCCCGAAACGATTCGAGAGGCATTGGAAAATTCGCATATCGGTTGGCATCACTTGAGTAATCCAGCCGACATATGGCCTTTGGGCATGGCCTCGGGCTCATTTACCGATGTCTTCAAGCGCACGGTGTGCCTACTGCTTGCCGATGACCGGGTGGACGCCGTGTTGGGTATCGCTCCGATGCTGCATTCACCTCTGCACAAAGACCTGGATATGGCTGCCGTGGGGCTGGAAATCAGCGCCGCCAACCACTGGCGCAAACCGGTGGCCTTCTGGTTGTATGGCGGCGATCAGGCCCGGGCGGCGGCCGCCCTGGCGGAAACCGAACACGTCGCATGTTTCGGCAGCATCGATGAAGCAATCATCGGACTCAGTGCCTGTCGGCGCTATTACCAGCGGTTGCAGAAGAAGCCGGATTCAGGCGCGGAACGGTACCCACAAGAGGCTGAGGGCGCCAGGCCGACAGCGCCCAGCCTGGCTGAAGGCGTCCACGTTGGCAAAGCGGCCTTTGAGCTTCTGCGGCATTACCACATTCCAACGGCCCCCGAAGATCTCACCTCAGATGCAGCAGGGGCCGTTGTTGCTGCCGGAAAAATGGGTTATCCGGTGGTGTTGAAGATCATATCTTCGCAATGGTTGCACAAGTCCGACCGGGGTGGTATCCGCCTCAATATTTCCAATGACCGTGAATTGCGGCAAGCCTATGCAGAGCTAACCGGGTTGTTTCTGTCGCACACGCCGGATGGCAGACTCGATGGTATTCTGGTGCAGCAACAGATTCAGGGGACGGAACTGCTCATGGGAATCAAAAGGGACCCGCAGTTTGGGCCGATTTTAGTCCTGGGAATGGGAGGCATCTATACGGAAATTTTCCGGGATACGGCCCGCAGTCTTCTTCCTGTCCAGCTTCAAGATGTGGAAGAGATGTTCAGGTCTCTCCGGATCTATCCAATCTTGGAGGGGACTCGCGGCCAAGCTGGGGTGTGCTGGCCGGTTCTGTCGGAAACAGCCCTTGCTCTGGGGAGACTTGCAATGGAGCATCCGGAGGTGGCCGAACTGGATCTCAACCCGGTTCTGGCCAACGCCGATGGGTGCTGGTGTGTGGATTGCCGGATCATAGTTCACGGCGCCGATTGAGGCCACGAAGGTCTGATACCGCCGCTCATTCATTTGAACTGCCGGATCCTCTCCGGGTATCAGTGAGTAAAGCAGGATAAAGCTTTGTCAGGGTGCAAATCATCACTTGAGAGGCTAAAGCCCGTTTGAGCATTTTTGCTCCAATTCCTTTTAGAACAAGGCCCTTGGAGGTAAGTTATTGCCGTCATTATCAAAAACACAAGCTGCAGCAGTTGAGTATCTGGTTGGACCGGCTCTCATTTGTTCAGGCGCAGGAGCGGGTAAGACTTCAACCATCGTTGCCAAGTTTGAGTATTTGATCAGGGCCGGATACGACCCCAGGCGGCTCCTCTGTATCACCTTTACCAACAAGGCAGCAAACGAGTTAAAAGATCGGCTCACAAAATCGACCGGACGATGGATCAAGGATTTCCCATGGGTCCGGACTTTTCATTCTTCGATGCTGCAGATCCTGAAAACGCATGCAGAAGAAATCGGCTTCAAAAACCCGATCACCATTTACGATGGAACCGATCAGATCGGGCTCATCAAAAATATTCTGGAAAACAGTTTCAATATGGAGGGTAAGTACGCAAGAGCGATCAGGGCGCATATCAGCAGAGCCAAGAATTCCCTCAACCCGGATGCTTACATCCATTCCGTCAAAGAATTCAGAAAACTCGACTTCATCTTCGAGCATTACAACCAGAGGCTCAAAGAGTCGAATGCAATGGACTTTGACGATATCCTGCTCCATGCCCTCAACTTGCTAAAAGTGGAGCTTCAGATTCGAACCGCCTACCAGGATTTGTTCCAATACATTCTTCTGGACGAACACCAGGATTCCAATTCTATCCAGAACGCCATCGTCAAACTCCTGGTAAAAAATGGGAACATCACGGTGGTGGGAGACTTTTCACAGTCCATCTACAGCTTCAGAGGGGCTGAGCCAAGCTATTTTGTCCGGTTTCCGACAGAATATGAAGGGACAAAGGTCTTCATGCTCGAGGAAAACTACCGTTCTACGGGGCCGATTGTCGAATTGGGAAATGAAATCATCAGCTTCAACAACGAAGAAATAAAAAAGAAATGCTTCAGCACCAAACCTGGCAATCCGCCCTCACTGAGAGGTTTTGATAATTCTTACTTCGAGGCCAGGTGGGTGGCTGAGAAATGCCGGGCCTACCGCTATGACGGCATTGCCTTCGAGCAGATGGCAGTCCTTTACAGGACAACCTTTATCAGCCGAATTCTTGAGAAGGCATTCAACGAACTGGGGGTCCCGTACAAACTTGTCGGAGGGGTCTCGTTTTTTGAGAGGCGGGAAATCAAAGACCTGACAAGCTATCTCGCATGTGCGGTAAACCCAAAGGACGATATCGGCTTTGAACGCATCCTTAATGTTCCAAAGAGAGGGATTGGCAAGAAATCAATTCGGAAAATCAGGGAAGTCGATCTTCCCGGCGCCTCTTTGATGGAGAAAAGTCCGATCGCTATCCAGAAAAAAATCGGTCTTCAAAAAGTGGCCGGCGAGATAGGGACGGTGCTGTTCATCCTTGACCGCATCAAAGATATGCCGCCCAAGCAAGCTCTGGAAGAGATCATCGACATCACTCATTACGAAAAGCACCTGGAGACCTATGCCGGAGACGGCGATGAAGGCAGCCTCATATCTCGTCTGGAAAACATAAATGAGCTTCTGAGCATAGCCGAAGGCAGGGAAACTATAGAGGAGTTCCTCGAAGACTGCTCCCTGCGCACCGAAGACGAAGATGAATCCGAAGATCAACGAGTCCGCCTGTCTACGATCCATGCCGCTAAAGGTCTCGAGTTTTATACAGTGTTTCTGGTCGCATGCGAGAAGAACATTCTTCCCCATTGGAGGTCTGTTGATGAGGATGAGGGCCATTTCAACGGCGCCGGTGTCGAGGAAGAACGAAGGCTGTTTTATGTTGCCTGCACCAGGGCCGAGCGCAACCTTCACATTTCCTATGCCAATGCCCGACAAAACAAACCGAGCGGGATCAGCCCTTTTTTGAAAGAGCTTTCAGACGAGCATTTAAACAGACTGGACTGAGGCATACAGAAGTTCGAACTCAACCTGCCCCTCTATGGATGAGCAGTTAGAGCTTCTTTACTTTGGCTGCCGATGGCCCTTTGGCGCCCTGCTCGATTTCGAAGCTGACACGATCTCCTTCCGCAAGGCTCTTATAACCCTCACCCTCGATGGCGCTATGATGTACAAAGACATCTTTTCCGCCCTCAACCGTGATAAATCCATAACCCTTCTGATCGCTAAACCACTTTACTGTGCCTTCTGCCATCTTTTCTTAATCCCTTCGGTAGGTTCGATGTTTCGATATGTTGTTCAACCATTGAGACGGACCAAGGCATCCACGGCAACAACTCCCTCGGGGTAAACCAACACGGGGTTCACATCGATTTCCCTGATTTGATCTCTGAGGTCCCAAACCAGCGCCGACAGGGATAGCAGGGCGCTGACAAGGGACTTTTTGTCAGCGGGGGGTTTTCCTCTGAACCCTTCAAATATCTTGCGGGCCCGGAACTCTTCTAACATTTCTTCGGCATCGTCCTGCACCAGGGGCGCCAGGCGTGTGGAGACGTCATTGAAGATCTCCACCCATGCCCCCCCCAATCCCAGTATGATCTTGTGGAATCCCGGCTCGTCGGAAATGCTGCCGATAGTTACCTCGGCAATAGGTTCCGGCAGCATGCGTTCCAGCAAGACGCCGCGCAACGAACTGGCGCCGCCATTGGTTCGCACAGCACCCGCCACGTGTTCAAAGGCATCTTCTAGATCGTGCATGTTGCCTATGTTAAGCCGTACTGCACCTGTTTCCGTATTGTATAGAACGTCGGGAGAGAGCCCTTTGGCGACCAGCGGAAATCCCAGCTCTTCCGCAGCCCTCTTTGCCTGTTCAGCAGTCAAAGCAACTTTTCCGGATGGAACAGGCAATCCGTATAGGGCGATGATTCTCTTTGAGGAACCTGCATCCAAATACCGGCCGCACTCTGCCATGATGGCAAGAGCCTTTTCGCGCGCACGAGGGGGAGGGTCCTGAGTCTTCAAGCCCTTTTCTCGTTTCCGCCGGAATTTCCCGAGGAAAGCTAACGCCTCGGCGGCATCCAGGCAGGATTCGACATCGCGAAAAGCGGGGACGCCCCCTTCGATCAGTTCCTTACGGGGAACAGCCGCGATTTTGTCGCCGATCCAGCAACCCAGGACCGGCTTTTCCCGATTGTCTTTGAGGCCGGCGAGCATAAGCGCCGGCGCCACCTTCTGGAAATACACCATGGTCATGAGAATAACGATCTGGTCGAAGCTCTCCTCCCTGGCAAACCTCTCCATCGCCTGGGTCATGACATCTAAAGACTTCAACGGTCCCTTGGCGATATCTAGCGGGTTGTGGGGGGGAGGCCACCCTAGAAGCGAAGTCATCGTCTTCTCAAGATCCTCGCTGACGGGGGCGACACTCAGCCCCCGGGAAGGCATCTGGTCCGCGATTAATCCCGACGCACCCCCGGAACAGGAGAAGACCCCCAGCCGCGTTCCCCTGGCAGGCGGCTGCGACCCGAGGGCCATGGCTGTGGTCGCCAAGGCATCGAGACTATTCACCCTGACGATCCCATAAGCGTGACACATCGCATGAAAGGTCGAATCGGAGCCGGTGACCGCCCCAGTGTGGTAAGCAGCGGCCCGGGACCCTGCTTCTGTCAGGCCGACCTTATAAACCACTACGGGTTTGTTTCGAGTGTGAGCAAGCTCAACGGCATTAAGGAATCTCCGGGGGTTTCGCAAAGCCTCGATGAAGGCCGTGATGACGCGCGTTTTCGGATCCTGCGCGAAATATTCCACGAAATCCGACAACTCCAGGTCTGCCTCGTTCCCAGTGGAAACCAAGGATGAATATCCCAGGCCGTGCCCCATAGCCATGTCCCAGATGGACCCCAGGCAAGCGCCGCTTTGTGAAATCAGGGCCACATCCCCGGCCAGCAGATCTCCCGGCTCCCTTTCCAAAGTGGCGCACCAACTCATGACGATCGGGCCCGCGAGGTTCACAAAACCCATACAGTTGGGGCCCATAAGGCGCATACCGTATTGGTGCGCCTGTTTGATCAGGTTTTCCTGATCCCCTAGACCTGCCGCCCCAATTTCGCCATATCCAACACTGGTGACTATAGCGAACGGACAACCCAGCCTCCCTAACTCATCAATCGTGTCAACAACAAGGCTCTTGTTGACGAGCACCAGGGCAACATCCGGCGTTTCCGGCAAATCCGCGATGCTCCGGTAACAGGGAATCCCCTGGACTTCATCTCTGGCGGGATTGACCGGAAGCAGCCTCGCTTTGGACAGATGACGAAGCATAAACATGAGGGACCTGCCGTTTGGGCGCAACGGGTTATCCCCCGCCCCGACGATGGCCACGGATCCAGGCTGCAACAACGTTTCCAGCGGATGAATGGCTTCCATTACGAACTCCCGCCCGAGATTCATCATTTCCCTTCAATGTTCGCAAGGTTCATTATCCGTTGGATCCGGTCCTCCACGGTAGCATCACTGCCTCCTTTCCATTCCAGGATCTGGAGAACAACCCCCGCTGAATCCCTGGGCCGCAATACCACTTCGCTGCGGTTGCTGAATTCGTCCCGCAGAGGAATTTTGAATCCTTTGCCTTCGACTTCCGTGATGAACTCTGCCAGGTTATCCACTTCCAGGCCCATATGGTGCATGCCTTCCCCGTGCTTGGCAATGTGCTGATTTACGAACCCGTCCGGCTCCA
>JBELAB010000071.1:0-9463 GCA_049509275.1 Syntrophobacteraceae bacterium
GTTAGAAATTCGTTACATAAGTCCTGTGCACACAGGCCGTCACCCCGGCGAAAGCCGGGGTCCAGTGCTTTTAACCGACTGAAAATACGCTGGATTCCGGCCTTCGCCGGAATGACGGGCTGAAGGTCCTTACCTATAGGAACTTGGTTGACGCTGTACTGGCTCGCCGGAGCCTCTGCGCCCGCCCGCCTCGCGGGCGGGCTGTCGAGATCCCCCGGATCGGGTCCGGGGGCCCCATTGGCAGGCTCCGGCGTGGCGGCCCCGGTTCACAAGCCCCATTGCGAAAAAGGGCCCTTTTCCGGTGGAAACCTGTGAATGGTACAAGATTTGCTCTTCACTAGGGCCAAACAGCAGAGGAGCTTGATTATGAGCAACGCTATTATTTTCGACAAGACTATAAAGATGATCGAGGACCGGCTGAGCCTGAATTCGATCAACCAGAAACTGATCGCAAGCAATCTTGCAAACATCGACACTCCAGGTTACAGCGCCAAAGGGGTTTCCTTTGAAAACGTCCTGAGGCAGTCGCTCGAAGAGCATGTGCTTCAAATGGTTCGCACCAACGGCAGCCATATGGCCCCCGATGATCCGCTGCAGGCGATGGAAACCCCGGAGATAGTCGAGAAAGGCCCTGTGGACCTGGATACCGAAATGGTAAACCTCACCAAAAACAGTATTGAATATCAACACATGGTCGGCATGCTGAACAAGAAATTCTCACTGCTCAAAACGGCGATAACGGAAGGAGGGGTCTAATGGACCTGGAGTCAGCGATACAAATAAGCGCATCGGGCCTGAAGGCCAATCGGACCTGGATAAACGTGCTATCCTCCAACCTGGCGAACATGAACACGACAAAGACTGCCGAGGGCGTGCCTTACACGCGAAAGACGGTCATCTACGAATCGGTGCCCTCCGAGGGTTTTGCCGGCGAGTTGAGCGCCGCGATGGACGGGGGGGCCGAAAAAGTGCAGGTAACCGATATTGTCTCGGACCAGCGGGATTTCAAGCAAGTCTATGACCCTGGCAATCCGGATGCTGACGCAAAAGGCATCGTGCTCATGCCCAACATCAACCCGGTGGAGGAAATGGCAAACCTGATAACCGCCAGCAGATCGTATGAAGCAAATCTCGCCGCCATTCAGACCTCCAGGCAGTTGGCCCTAAAATCAATGGAGATTGGCGCAAAATAATCAGGAGAGGTCCATGCGTATCGATCCGATCATGAAGAACCTGTGTGAAGGCGCGCCTGGGGTGACAATGCCCAAAGGTCCGGGCGGAGCGGAGTCGACTTCCTTTGTCGACGAGTTGAAATCGAAGATCGGCGAGGTAAATCAGCTCCAGAACGAGTCGGATGCCAAAATGGCGCAAGGCGCGGTCAAGGGGGCTACCAATATCCATGAAACCATGATCCACATGGAAGAGGCCAACATGGGGCTGCTCCTGTTGGCCAAATTCCGCAACAAAGCGATAGATGCCTACCACGAAGTGATGCGCATGAGTTTTTAGCGAAAACCTGGCGGGAACTATGGCGGAAATCATCTAACCCCTTGCTGACCGGGACGGGCCTTTAAAGATGGATTTTGTGCAGCAGTATCTTGCAAGACTTTACGAATATTTCAAGACCCTCACACTTGGGCAAAAGATTTCCTATGCCGGGGGCATCGGCATTTTTGCCGGCGCTCTGGTTCTTCTGGTATATCTAAACAACCGGACCGACTATGCCCCGCTTTATTCCGGACTGTCTCAGGGCGACATGGGGGAAATCGCACAGGCCCTCAAAACCAGGAAAGCTCCATATCGTGTTTCGGAGGGCAGCATCGAAGTACCCAGGGAGCAAATCTATGAAACCAGGCTTTCCCTTGCTTCTGACGGAATTCCCAAAGGAGCGGGCATGGGGTTCGAGATTTTCGACCAGCAGAAGTTGGGCAGCACGGAATTTGTCCAGAAAATCAACTATCAAAGAGCGCTCCAGGGAGAACTGGCCAGGACCATAAATGGTATGAGCCAGGTGATCGAGAGCAGGGTCCACGTGGTCCTGCCCGAAGACAGCCTCTTCAAGGAAGACCGAAAGCCGCCCAGCGCCGCAGTGGTCCTCAAGCTGCGTTCCGGGGCCGGAATGGACGAGAAGGAGTTGCAGGGCATTGTCCACCTGGTCGCAGCTACAGTAAGGGGTCTGGAAGAAGATCGAATTATCGTCATGAGCACAGACGGAAAGGTCCTGTACAAGAAAAACCAGGAAGAACAGTCCGGGCATTTGAGCAATACCCAGATCGAGCGCAAGCAGCGTATGGAAGACGATATGCGCCAGAAGATCCAGACCATGCTCGAACAGGTGCTGGGTCCTAACCGGGTGCTCGCCAGGGTTGCGCTCGACGTGGATTTGAACCAGATTCAGATCGCCGAGGAGACATACAACCCGGACAGTGCAGTTGTCAGGAGCCAGCAGAGGACCACGGAAAGCTCGGAAGGAAAGGAAGGGGGCGCAGCAAAAGGCAACCCGGACGTCCCCATCAACATCGAAGGAAAACTTCTGCAGAGCGCTCCCCAGGCCGAGGGCGCACGAACCGGCAAGCAGTTTAACAGCCAGCGTGAAGTCGTAAACTACGAAATAAACAAAACCAGCAAGCAAATAGTCCAGATGCCCGGCAATATCAAGAAACTTTCCGTAGCCGTAATTGTGGACGGAAAATATGAAACCAAACCGGGGGCCGATGGGAAACCCAAACAATTGTATTCGGCAAGGTCGCCCGAAGAGATGAAATCCCTGGAAGAGTTGGTCAAAAAATCGGTTGGGTACAATGAGACGCGGGGGGACCAGATAACGGTTTCCAATATTGCGTTCGTTGCCGATATGAGCGGCTCCGAAATGGTCAAGGCCGAAAACAAATATCTCCAGCTTTTCAAAAGCTGGCAAAGGCTGTTTTTCAACATCGGTCTAGCCGCACTGGTGCTTTTCTTCGTGATAAGGCCGTTCATGCGAAAATTCCACCAGGTGGCTGACGCGATCAAAGAGCTCCCGGCCAGGGTCTCGGGCTCCGGGTCCTTTGTTGACCAACAAATAGCGCCCATGCTTATGGATAATCCAGTGAACCAAATGAACCAAATCTCGGTCCGAAAGCAGTCGACGGCCCTGGTAAAGCAAGATCCCGATAAGGCAACGGAAATAATAAGACAATGGTTGAAAGAAGAGGTTTAGGAACATGCCCAGGCCAAATAGCCAAAACAAAATTAACGGGCCCCAAAAAGCTGCAATGGCGCTGCTCGCCATGGGTGAGGAGGCATCCGCTCTAATCCTCAGAAAGCTTTCCACCGATGAGATCAAAGAACTAAGTACGTACATGTCATACATAGAGGGGATCAAAAAAGAAACCTCCGATGAACTGCTTCAGGAATTTACCACGCTTTTCAAAGGCGAGGGCGGGATCAATGTGGGCGGGGACCAGTTCATTCGCAATCTGCTGCCTTCCGTGATGAGGACCGAGCAGGCAGAAGAGGTCCTCTCTAAAATAGAGGAAGAAAAGCGTGGAATTCCTTTCAAACACCTCCAAGACGTCGATCCCAGACTGCTTGCCGGCTTCATCAAAGGAGAGCACCCGCAGACCATTGCTATCATCATTTCCCACCTGGCGCATCAGAAGGCCGGCCAAGTGATGTCATATCTTCCCGAGCAGCTTCAGTTTGAACTCATCACAAGAATTGCCAACCTGGAGGCGGTGTCCCCCGACCTGATCCATGAAGTGGACGCAGTGCTCCAAAAGGAGCTGGCCACGATCGGAACTTCGGGACAGGGGATGGGGGGCGTCCCGGTGGTCGCTGAAATCCTCAACCGCTGCGACCACAAAACCGGAGAAAGCATATTGCATTTCCTCGAAGAAACGGATGCGGAGCTGGCCGAGAAAGTAAGAAAGATGATGTTCGTTTTCGAAGACCTCCTGAATACGAACGACGTTGGCATCCGGGAACTGCTCAAGGAAATCAAGAGCGAAGTGCTCAGCATGGCGCTCAAAACGGCTTCCGAAGATCTCAAGGCAAAAATATTCAAGAACCTGTCTCAGCGCGCCGCCCAGATGTTGGAGGAAGAGATTTCCATGATGGCGCCTGCCCGCCTGAGCGAAGTGGAGGCCGCACAGCAGGAGATTCTCACTGCAGCCCGCAGGCTCGAAAAAGATGGGAAACTCTTTCTGACAGGCAAAGATGGCGGAGACGCATTTGTCTAATCTTCTGAAAAAAAACCTGGAACCCGAGATAGCCGTCTTCGGTTTTCCCCTTATCCAAGAGGATCAAAGCGAGGGCGAAACAGAAACAATGGAGCCGGCTGAGCAAGAGGAAGAACCAGTCCCTGAACCACAGATCGATTACGAAGAACTCCACCGCAGAAAGCTGCTCGAACTCGAACGCAGCACCCAGCAGATTGAAAGGGACGCTTACAGCCAGGGGTTTGCACAGGGAGAAAAGGACGGATTTGACTATGGGCAAAAAGCCGTCAAGGTAGTCAAATCTCAGCTTGAGCGCATTGCGCAAAATATGGAAGCCCTGCCGGCAAAGATACTTCAGGATTATCGCAATTGGCTGATCCAGACCAGCATCAGTATAGCCAGGCAGCTCGTAAACAGGGAAATCCGAACCTCCCCTGAAATAGTGGCCGATACCGTGAGTGCCCTTATCGAAGAAGCCGAAGAGCAGGGCGTCCTTACCGTATATCTGAACCCAAATGACCTGGAGATAGTGGAGAAAAGGGCCGATCTGTCCTTGGGGGCTAACGGAAAACACATCGCACTGAAAGCCGACAGGGAACTGGAGCGCGGAGGCTGCCGGATCGAAAGCGCGGTCCAGCTCCTGGACGCTTCTATCGCCATCCTGTTCGAAAACCTGGAAAAGAAAGTTCTCGCGGCGGCCACTTCCCAAAACGCAACGGGCGAAGCAGGTGGAAATCAGCTTGGTGTCCAATGAAATCGGATAGTTATGAAACAGGACATGACACCGGCGACTATCTGAACCTGGGCGCCGCCGGATTTGCCGATCTGAACACTTTTACGCTCTGCGAAAAGTACGGCAAGATCGTTCAGCTTACCGGCAACCTTCTGGAAGCCGAAGGCATCAGCGCGGCTACAGGAGATATTTGCAGAATTGTCCATTCTGAATCCCCCCATCCCATCCTGGCCGAAGTGATCGGTTTTGAAACCAGCAGGATCAAACTGTCTCCCCTGACTCATCTGAGCGGCGTACGTCCAGGAAGTCTGGTGCAGGTTCACAAAGCCTCCAGTAGTGTAATGGTCTCTGAGGCCATGCTGGGACGAGTGCTCGATGGTCTCGGACAGCCATTGGACAATGGCATGCCTATTTCATCCGGTATCCCTTATCCGCTCGCGGGTAAGGTCTCTAATCCCCTGAAACGCCCTCTGATCGAACAGCAACTCAACTTGGGGGTGCGGTGCGTAAACACGCTTCTTCCCATAGGCAAGGGACAGAGGATAGGCATTTTTGCAGGATCGGGGGTCGGCAAGAGCACCCTGCTGGGCATGATGGCCAGATACACGAGCGCCGATGTCAACGTGATTGCCCTGATTGGCGAGCGCGGCAGAGAAGTTAACGAATTTTTGGAAAACGACCTCGGCCCGGAGGGGATTAAGCGTTCGGTAGTCATCGTCGCCACTTCGGACCAGCCTGCGACCGTTCGCATACAGGGGGCCTATCTTGCCTGCGCCATATCCGAGTTCTTCAGGGACCAGGGCAAAGACGTTCTTTTCATGATGGATTCGGCCACACGTCTCGCCATGGCTGCGCGCGAGATAGGGCTGGCAGCCGGTGAGCCCCCTACTACCAAGGGATACACTCCGAGCGTGTTCAGCCTGCTTCCGAGGCTTTTCGAGAGGTCGGGCAGGTTCGACAGTGCGTCCATAACCGGCATTTATACTGTCCTGGTCGAAAGCGACGATATGGAAGACCCTGTGGCCGACACCCTGCGCGCCATTCTGGACGGACACATTGTCCTGGCCAGGGGTTTGGCTCAAAAAAGGCATTTTCCGGCAATCGACGTGCTGAGAAGCGTCAGCCGTTTGACGGAGCGGCTCCTTTCCAACAGGCACAAGGAGCTGGCCTCCCGGTTTATTCGCATACTTGTCGACTATGAGAACAGCGAAGATATGATCCGCATAGGCGCCTACGTCAAAGGCTCTCACCCGGAAACCGATTACGCAATCAAAATGATCGACAAGGCAAACGAGTTTCTCACGCAGCCGGTCATCGAAAGCTGTTCCATAGAAGAATCGCTCGCGGCCCTGGAGGAGATTTTCGTTGAACAGTGAGCAGTGAACAGAAAAAATAACTTCTTTTGGTTCTATCGCTTCGCGACGGACGGGAAAGCATGCCGTTTAAATTTCGCCTCAAATCTCTTATGAGACACCGGGAATTCGTGCTTCGAGAAGCGCGGGCGGCGTTTGGGGCCGCGATGTCCATCAAAATGCGAGTACAGTCAGGCATCGATCAGCTTAGTGAAATGATCGGGCTGGAATCCGGCCGGCTGGAAAAGGAGCAGGAAAATGGAATCGGTGCGGCCAGGTATCTTCATTTCAAACAACACCTGGGTTACCTGGAACGTGAATTGCTTTCGTCATACAAAGAACTGGAAAAGGCCTCTATAGAGGTCGAAATACGCAGGCAGGCTATGATCGAATGCGATAAGTCCGTCAAGACACTCGAAAGTATCGAAACAAGGGACAAGGAATTGTACAGACTAATTCGGTCTCGCAAGGAGCAGAAGAAACTGGACGATGTAGCCGTCTTCAGCGTTTACCGGGGCCGGGTTGGCACAGAAGGAGAATCATGAAAGCGGGTAAAAAGGGTTCCAGGGTGCTTTCGGTTGCGCTTTGCGCCCTTGTGACGGTCCTGGTGATAAAGCTGGCCGTTACTGTCATCGGCGCGCTGAACTCCGGGCCGGATATGGCCGGCGCAGTTTCCGAAGCAATCGCCAAGGACGATAAGCCCAAAGCTGAGGCCGAGGAGGCGGCGCCGGTCGATACCAAGGCCAAAACCAGCCCCGGGATCTCGACAAGCGAATCCCTGAGCGCTTTTCAGCAAAAAGAGATCGAAATTCGCAAAAGAGAGGAACGGCTTAAAGAGAAAGAAGAGCGCCTGGGCAAATTAGAGAATGAAATCGAGCAGAAAGTCAAAGACCTGCTGGTGCTTCAAAAGGAAATCCAAGCTGTTCGAGTTGAGAAGCAGCAAGCCCAGAATACCAGGGTCCTGAGCCTTGCCAAAATTTACGGGACCATGAAGCCAAAAGAAGCCGCAAAGTTGATGGAAAACCTTGATGATAAACTCGTTATGGGTATAATTGCCACAATGACCTCCGATGAGGCTGCCGCGATTCTTTCTCTCATGGAGGTTAAAAAAGCGGCTAAAATATCCGAAGCCCTCTCAGTCCGATAACCGGAACGCGCTTGCAACGGGAAGAACATGGCAATAAACTTAAAAGTTTCCTGCCGCCTGCTCTTTCTGCTTTTACTTTTTGCTCCTCTTATATCAGGCTGCCAACAGGCAGTTGTAGCCCCGTCCTACACGCCAACTCCCCAGCCCGGCCAACCAGCCGAAGTGGTCGAAAAGAGCCTCGGCTATCTTGGCGGCCCCAGGACCATTTATCATGAGATCGGGCCGATGGAAACGATCTGGCGGATCTCCCGGCTCTATGACGTCTCTCCGGAATCCATCTATTCGGCAAACGGGCTCAGGCCCAGCGACCCTTTGCTGATAGGCCGCGAGCTCATCATACCCAATGCCGTAATGATACGCCATGTCATAAACCTCTACAGGAACCCGCAATGGAAGTATATCGTTTTACATCATACAGCCACCTGGAAAGGGAACGCCAGAACGATAAACCGCGCACACGGCGATCGTGGCTTCTGGAACGGGCTCGGGTATCATTTTTTGATCGATAACGGAACTATGGGGAAAGGCGACGGGCAAATCGAAATGTCCCCACGGTGGATCAGGCAGCAAAATGGCGCCCACTGCAAAGCCTGTGATATGAACGAAAAAGCGATTGGTGTCGCCCTGGTCGGAAACTTCAATTATGAGAAACCGACCCCGAACCAGTTGCAATCCCTTTCTTTTCTTCTTTCGGTCCTTCGCAATTATTATGGTATCCCCCCCGCAAACATCATGGTCCACGGCCAGGTTCCAGGGGCCAAAACCGAATGTCCCGGCAAATTATTCCCGATGGATTATCTCGGACAGACGCCCCTGCGGTAATTTAGAGCCGAAAGTTTTGCGCGCGGGGGGCGGGTGCAGCGGCCCGGGATTTTTTTCGCTTCCGGCATCTGGCGGGTCGAGTTTTGGCAATTATAGTCTTTGGATGGGAAACCGGTGGTTTCCCATCCGGTGTTTCAGGATGGACACCAACTTGAGGTGAACATGTTCCCGTCCGTTTTTATCGGGCGGCGGTTGCACGGGAAAGGAGGAACTCATGGGAGAAGTAGTCCACACGTCTCGAGTCAGTATTGTCAGAGAAAATGGTCCCACCAGGCGAGCGATGATCGAAGGATTCGGTGAGCCTATCTACTATGGCGTCCACGGCGGGATAAAGAACTTCTACAAGGTAGAACCTGAAAAGGAGCACGCGGCCACTCTCGACCATATCGTCGCCGCGACCGCCGGCTGAATGATGGGAACGCTGGCCGCGTCGCTGGCCGGGAAAAAAATCCGCACTTTCGAAGACCTCTACCGGGCCGATGTGGAGGGAGATATTGAAAACGTCAACGGCATTCTCAAGATCACCACGATCCGCGTAAAATACCATCTCAAAGTTACGGCGGATCAAAAGGAAGCCGCCCGGGAAGCTTTTGCGTCCTATCTGAACAGATGCCCGGCGGCTCAAAGCGTCATCGGCTGCATCAAACTTCAGGATGAACTCGAGTTGGAGGAAATCTCAAAGACATAAGCGCATCGCATCGCACGCTTTATCGGATGGGGCTGATTTCTCACCACCTTGCCGACTACACCCCATGTCGCTCTCTATTGACAAAGCCGGGGCGCTCTGTTAAAGAAAACATCTCTTTGTTCCCCGGTAGCTCAACTGGCAGAGCGGGTGGCTGTTAACCACTAGGTTGGCGGTTCGAGTCCGTCCCGGGGAGCCAGAAAAGAACAGGGCCGGGCAGAAATGCTCTGCCCTTTTTTCATCTTGAGGACCAGCATGGAGTCAACGGCCGGTGGCGGTGCTAATAATAGCACCCAAAGTAAGTTTGGCGCCGGATGGCTATGCTTTAGTCCCGGTCCAAATGGCATTTCATCGCTTCTTTTACCTGGCTCATGGCCTCTTTTGCCAATGCCCCGATCACTTTGACGATCCTGCTTCGGTCGAGAGCACGGATTTGATCTGCTTTGAATTTTGAAGGCTTGGGGAGGTTGCCGATTCCCTTGGGAAGAAATACTTCCAGAGGATAGACCTTTTCGATGTTGCCGG